>JAYTWN010000503.1:0-4440 GCA_043743435.1 Acidimicrobiia bacterium | reverse complement strand
ACTACGGTTTAGGCCGCTCGATGCCTTGAAACGGCGAAGTGTTCAGCTTGGACGCACGTTCGTTCGCCGCAAGCAAACACTATGCATATATCCTGGGTAAGGATTTGACTGCGAAAAACACGCACAATCCAATCCAATATGCGCGCTTATGAAATCGATCTTGCGCTTAGCTTTGCTCCAGCGGGTGCCGGCGACCAGAAAACACCGCAGAGAAACGTGGGAGCCAGTCAACAGAACCCACAATGACCCACAATGACCAACCACGATCAGCAAACGACCAACGAGGACCAACAAGCAACCGAGCTAGCGACCCGTCGTTGACCAGTGCCATGGTTCGCTAGGAAGATTTTTGAAGCCGTAACGCCACGCATTGGCCTTAAGCCACTTGTATCCCGGTGAGCTTCGATTGAAAATCTGGCCGCCGTAACTAAAGTCGACTGCCAAACCTCGCTCGTGCTGTGAGTTTCCTGGCCTGGCGGTTGGCGGATGACATTGGCTTGAAGGCTTGTGATAAACGTTGTAATTGCCGCCACCGCAGTGCGCCGCCCGGAGCAGGATCTGGTTAGCCGGGGACCTGTAGCCACCACCGGTGATGTAGAGACCGTCGGCCTTTGCTGCCGCCAACATGGCAACGAGTTTGGGGCGAAGCGATGGCGCAACGCGAATTCCATGCGTATCCGAACCTCCGCTTACACCGCTCACTTCGTTAACCGAACGCGACGGATCGGGTCCATTCACGTTGAAGGTTCCGCTCCCCTTTCGACCGGCCCCGGCACTAAGCAATTGCCGGGTTAGTTGCTCGTTTTGTTTCGCGAGTTGGTTCGAGAAGTTCTTGTCGAGTTCCGCTAGCGAGGCCTGCTCCTCAAGATCGCGTTCGAGCTTTGCTTCGAGCACCGTGGCCAGTTTGATCTGTTCTTCGCTCGCTTGTTTGAAATCGATCAAACGTGCGCTTACGGCTGCCTGCACTGCGGCGGCACGCTTTCGAGCCTTTGCCGCTATGGCCCGCTCAATGCGAACATCATCACTCGTTGCTGCTAACTCATCGACCAAATCTGCCGTGTTACGACGGGCGATTACCCCGTACGACGCCCGACGCGAAGCTTGCGACGAAGAATCGGATTGCAACAACGCATCCAGCGAGGACCCACCGGGCGCACCGTATTGCTTAAGCGCCTCTTCAAGCTGGCTGGACCGTAAACCGTCCAATCGTTTTTCCAGCGTCCGCAGACGAGATTCTGCCTGAGCTAACTCTTTACGGGCACCGGTGGAATTACGTTGGGCCTTGTCAAGCGAAATCGAGGTGAGACGCACGTTGCTGTTGAGCGCGGCGAGGGCCTGGGCTGCTTGCGCTCGGTTGGCTTTGGTCACCTGAAGTTGCGCCGCTTTTTTAGCTGCTTGGGCCCGCACCGCATCACGTTGCAACCGGGTTTGACGGACAACCCCCAGGGTGACCTTGGGTTTTGCCTTCGCACCAGCTTTCGCCACACCAGCTTTGGCTTTCGCCGATGGCATGGACCCGGATTTGGTGGTCGTCGAGGATTTGGGCTGGGTAACCGGCGGTTTCTTCGCAGCCGTTGCTGGCGTTTCGGCAATGATCAGGCCGCCGAACACCATGGCCACGAGTGCGGCCAGAACAAGGGCAAGCTGGGCAAACACTCGGGTAGAGGCAACAACAGGCGAGCCAGAGCCGACGGGCGAGGAGGACAACGACTCCGCACTGCGCTCGCTTCGAAGGCAGCCGCATTTGGAGGAAGCCGAAGGTTGGGTTGGTTCGACGTGACGCATCGGTGCCTCCTTCCGCAGTACAGGGCCGGGGGAACGACCGAGGGGGTTGCATATTGGGCGTAGGCCAAAGTAGTGCAGAGCGATCGTTGGGGCGGGCATCTCTGGAGCCAACGGGTATCTGAGCAAGAATTGGCGGCCACCCTGACTATCAGCCTTATGGTGTTTCAGCTCCTTTCTCTTCGGTGTTCATGACTGTTTCAGACCTTTCTTTCAATTTTTTGCCGTCGAGAGCTGGTGAAATGCCGCGCACGGCCGGTGGTCAACCCGCCACTGGACACACCGCCCAGCGTCGTGGGGGTCTTCAGCGGTCTCACACACGGCGTTGTGCTCTGGCGGCACGCACGGCTCTGACATTGCTTGCGGTCTTCTCGATCAGCTCCAGCACTTCGGCGCTCGCCAGGCCCCCCAGGTACGCCGTGAGGTTTCAGGGAAGCGCAACACCCCCGACGCCGCCCCCAGAGGCAAGCAACGCCCCCTCCAGCACCACGACCACTGGAAACACCGGAAACACCGGAAACACGGGAAACATGGCGGGCCCAACCGCTGTGGATCCCCGCAAGATCGTCTGTGGCTCCCCAGCGGTGATTGCGGCCCAGCCCATGTCGTGGCGCATGGCCAACCTGGTGGTGGTCAGCGTGAAGAACACCAATCTCGTCCAGGCGCAAAATCTCGTCAAAACCTTTGGGCTTGGCGGAATACTTGTCCGCGGAACACCTCGCCAGTCCGACGGTCCCTCGTTACGCAAACTCCGCGACATTCGAACCGAAATGCCCACCTTCGTAGCCGTCGACGAGGAAGGAGGCCGAGTTCAGCATCTCAAAAAGGCCATTGGACCGTTGCCGAGTGCGTTGGTTATGGCGAAAACAAAAACGGCCGAACAAATCCGATTGATGGCCAAAAAACATGCCTTGGCCATGCGGGCACTGGGCTTCAACGTCGATTTCGGTCCGGTGCTTGACCTCTACAACGGGACAGAAAATGGCATTGGTGACCGGGCATTTTCTGCCTCGCCAGACATCGTGGCCACCTACGGGCGGGCTTTTGCCCAGGGGCTGATCGAGGGCGGCATCCTTCCTGTGCTCAAACATTGGCCCGGTGGCGGTTCGGCTGATGGCGATCCCCACAACAAGGGGACAACCACCAAGCGCTTTGATGAGTTGAAGCTTGCCGATATGATCCCGTTCAACACGGTCAGCTCGGCCCTTGGCGTCGGGATTATGGTGGGGCATCAGCAAGTTCCGGGGTTGAGCGATCTGCCGTCTTCGGTGTCTGAACGGGCCATCACGCAGGTGCTCCGGGCCGAGAATCGCTTCAATGGCCTGGTAATGACGGATTCGTTAAGCATGTGGTCAATTCAGTATCACTGGCCGGCCCCCAGAGCCGCCGAACTAGCGCTGCGGGCCGGAAACGACGTGTTGCTGTTCGACGATGAGCCCGGCGTAGCCCAAATCATCACCGTACTGACCGACGCAGGAAATGCCGACAAAGCCCTCGCCGCCCGTGCTTTGGATGCCAATCTCCGAATCCTGGTGGCCAAAGGAATTCCGCTTTGCGAAGGAACCGTTATCGCCCTTCCACCTACCCCAAAAAAGCCGTCGGCTTAAGCTCAGGGTTGCGCAGCGCAACTTAATCCGCCGTGCAAATTAATCCGCGGTGAGCTGCCGAGGCAAACATAGACTGGAGTGCAAGGGTTGTTTAGATCCGAGTTTGCCCAAGTAGCTCAATGGATAGAGCAACGGCCTTCTAATCCGTAGGTTGCAGGTTCGAGTCCTGCCTTGGGCGCTGTCACCGCGCTGCGTGTGGCGTTGGTGCAATGGGCGCAACGTGCTTCGGCATCGGGGCCCTTCACAAAACCTGCGAGCCCGGCACGCGAGCCGTTCACGACGCAGAAGCTCTCCTAAACGGTGAACTCTCCTACGATGTTGCCCATGGCTCCTTCCACTGATTCCCCAACAAAGGCCCAGCAACGTGTCGTAGTGACCGGAAGCCGGGGGCTTATCGGAACCGCGCTCGTAGCTGCACTCACCGCCGCTGGGCATCCAGTCACTCGATTGGTTCGTTCGGCCCCAAAGACCGGCGAGGCGCTGTGGGATCCGGCAAAGGGAACCATTGATGCCGCCGCCATCGACGGAGCCTGGGCGGTTGTGCATTTGGCGGGCGAAGGTATTGCGGAGAAAAAGTGGACCGATGCGCAGAAGGCCGAAATTCTGAACAGCCGAACCAAAAGCACCACGTTATTGGCCAAGACCATGGCAGCATGCGTCAACAAGCCCTCCGTGTTCGCTTCGGGTTCAGCGATTGGCATCTACGGCGACCGGGGAGAAGAAGTCCTCAGCGAAGACGCAACAACGGGTACTGGCTTCCTGGCCGATGTGGTCAAAGCATGGGAAGCATGTGCCAAGCCAGCCACTGATGCCGGGATTCGTACGGCGTTTCTGCGCACTGGCATCGTGCAATCAGTCCACGGCGGTGCGCTCAAGCAGCAACTTCTCCCCTTCAAGCTGGCCCTCGGTGGACGTTTGGGTTCAGGCAAGCAGTACCTTCCGTGGATCTCGATCACCGACGAGGTTCGGGCCATTCTCCATGTACTGGATTCCAATCTTTCCGGTCCAGTGAACTTGGTTGGGCCTGCCCCCGTTACCAATGCCGTTTACA
>JAYTWN010000502.1:0-8535 GCA_043743435.1 Acidimicrobiia bacterium | reverse complement strand
CGGAGGCTAAGGCCATGCTGTCAAAGCTTCCCGGCATTGGCGCTTGGACGGTCGCAGAAATTGCCCTCGTCGCGCTTGGCGATGCGGATGCGGTCAGTGTTGGCGATTACCACCTCAAAAATTGGGTGTCGTGGAACCTGGCGGCACGGCCTAGAGGAACCGATGAGGAAATGCTGGCCTTGTTGGAGCCGTTTCGACCTCACCGTGGACGGGTATTGAAGTATCTACAGATGGGTGGGCAGCCTCCACCGCGTTATGGTCCTCGTCTAACTATCCAACCTCGTTACTGATGTTGTTCCCGATTTCTCAGCCTGCCAACGAAACAAAACGAAAAAGAAATTCCACGCCATGAGCCAAGAAATCCCCATCGAGCCCGAACCACACCCTGCCGAACATCACACAGAACATCAGGCAGAACAGCACGACGACCCCAGGGCTCGAGAAATTCTGCGTGTCAGTGATGTGCGCCGTGTTTTGGGGACCATGTTGGCCTCGGCGGCTTCGTCGTCTGCCTATGTGGTCGTAATTGGTTTACTGGTTTGGGACATTTCCAAATCAAAACTCAACCTCGGGTGGATTGGTCTCATCGAGTTCACCCCGGCCGTGCTGCTGGTGTTCGTTTCGGGTCTGGTGGCGGATCGCTATGACCGTCGCAAAACCGTCGCCCTGGCCATCGGCGCTCAAGTGATCACCGCCACGATCATTTCGTTCCTAGTCCAGTCAACGTTGACGTCGGTCGCGCCCATCTTCATCTTGGTGTTCTTTAGCGGGATCAGTTTCGCTTTCATCTCCCCGGCCATGCGGTCGCTCATTCCCGCTGCCGCGCCTTCGGAACGCGCTCTGCCTCGCCTGGTCGGGTTGTCGTCGATCTGTTGGCAGGGCGGAGCGATTCTCGGGCCGGTCATCGGCGCGTTCGTCTACCGGGCCAACCCCGCCATGGCATTTCGGATCATTGCCCTGGGTTACGCATTCGCCATCGTTGGCGTGCTGCGAGTTTCTCGAAAAGCCGGTACCGACCATCTCGGTGAAGACGAGGGAGACGCGCCCAGTTTTCGGGCTGCGTTTCAAGGCCTGGCCATGATGCGCAAGCAACCCATTCTGATGGGGGCAATCTCGCTGGACCTCTTTGCCGTGCTGTTCGGTGGAGCGGTTGCGTTACTTCCTGCCTTGGCCGACGAACGTAACTGGGACAAGAGTTCCGTGGGCATTTTGCGGGCTGCTGGTGGTGCGGGTGGGGCGTTGGTTACGTTGGTGCTTGCCGCAAAACCGGTTCGACAAAACATTGGCAAGGTGTTGCTGGGCGTGGTCGCTGGGTTCGGGATCGCCACGATTGGCTTTGGACTCACCAAACAACTTTGGGTGGCTATTGCCTGCATGGCGTTGCTCAACGCCGCGGATTCGGTCAGCGTGTTTATTCGAG
This sequence comes from Acidimicrobiia bacterium, assembly GCA_043743435.1. Lineage (GTDB taxonomy): Bacteria > Actinomycetota > Acidimicrobiia > Acidimicrobiales > JANYDT01 > JANMZO01. The sequence continues at coordinate 7,115 of JAYTWN010000502.1, read as the reverse complement.
CGACCTTGGTGCCGCTCGTGACCCCGGCAGAACAGCGTGGACGGGTAAGCGCGGTGGAGGGCGTGTTCATTGGCGCATCGAATGAGCTTGGTGCCTTTGAATCCGGTGTCGCCGCACGATTCTTGGGTACTACTCCGGCCATTGTCGTTGGCGGGGTCCTCACCATTGCCGTAGTGGGTGTCTGTTGGTTCGTGTTTCCGGCGTTGCGTAACGTTGATCGCTTCGCCGATCTAGAAACTATGCGTACGGAGTAATTTTTTTGGTTGACGCTGGCACCCCCGATCCACCTCGCCGGTCGCTCAGTCGGTCGGTCGCAATTACTGACTGTTCGAGCGATGAAAGTCGGCCCGGCGGTACTTGGGAGGTGCGTGGGAGGTGCGTGGCAAGGACAGATTCAGGTCGCTCTGGAGCGAAATCGAGCAATTCGGTCTAACCGTCCCTGCAGACAATGCAGCACAGTTTTCAAACGATTTTGACTGATTTTGGGATCGCGAAGCACAAAGGACCAGTTCAGGACACAAAAAGGGACGTTGGGTGAGAGTCGGTTCATTCCTGCGCCTGTGGGTGGTGGAGCAAAACATTTCCGAACTTTTCACCACTTTAGGTGGTTTTGTTTTGGAAAAGCCCAACCGATACCACTTATCGTGAACACTCAAACGGAAACCAACGCCACCGTGATCGACTTCCCCAAGCCTTGGCAGCGATCCCAGGTAATCCGCTGCGCCATACCCGTCGAGCTACACCTCTGTGCCAGCCCAGCAGTCACACGCAAAGCTCTGCACCGGTTCGATCTCTTCTTAGAACGAGAAACCTCGCTCGATACCGAACCTATGCTGCGACTCGCCATCGCCGCAGATTTGTTGGTGGATGATTTGGTGGCCGGTGGCAGTCGTGAGGTAGCCATCGCCATTGGCACTTCGATTGAGCCACCAGAACATCGTTGGGATGACACCTTCTTCGCCCCAAAACTCAGTGGAGACGCCGTCGTAGCTCTGGCCAAGGGTGGCCAACGCATTGCCATTGCCTCGATGGTGCACACAATTGAAGACGAAGAACCAACGATGTACTCCGTCAGCGCCGACCGAGCCTCAGCATGTGTGGTCCTAGCTCAACGGGCACTGCAGCACCCAGCAGACTTCGACGACCTTCTCCGTTCCTTCCACGCTCACGGCTGCGTGCTGAGCGACGGCGACCTTCTCGTCGGCCCGTAACGACTCTGGGCTTCCGAGCTTGGCGTGGGCTCATGGTTTCAGCATTGACCGCTTTGAGGCAACTGCCGTGATGACGTTGTTGATGGGCTGCAGGTCGTAGTCTCGGAGAGATGCGTTTTGCCGAGTTGCTTGCCACCCCGGGGGTGCACGAGGAATCAGTCTTGCGATCCACCTTTGGGTTCATGGCCTTTCACGGCGGGAACCTTGAGCGAGTCACCGACGACATTGCTCGAACCGCTGCCGAACGCTCAGGGGCTTCTTACTATGGCGTGATCCAGGATTATCCGCTTCGTGAGCATTTGCCTTCGATCGAAGTCAATCCGCGTTCGTCACCCGTGCTCGCAACATTCGTGGCCCACGTGGACATTGTGATCGCTATTCACGGTTACGGACGAGACGGACTGTGGACTTCGCTGTTGCTGGGCGGGACCAACCGAGATCTGGCTAGCGACGTTGCCCAAGTGCTTGCGCCGATGCTTCCCGGCTACACGATTATTGACGATCTCGAAACGATTCCAAAAGAGCTTCGTGGGCTTCATCCGCAAAATCCCGTGAACCTTCCCCGGCTCGGCGGCGTACAAATTGAGCTTCCCCCACGTATCCGCGGTCTCACTCCAGGGGCTGCAAGCATGGAACGCATAGACGGACGCATTGCGCCCACCAACGATTTGATCAGCGCACTGGTCGAAAGCGTCGCAGCGTGGACCGCCAAGGCTCCGGAAACTTCAGCGCTATAGAGCCTTCTTTACCTATCGGTGTCTAGCGTCGGACGCAGAAATAAGCGCACTTAGGGTTTGGAGACGGAAACCCAGCCTTCGCCTTCAACATAGCGACGCACGATGCGGGCTGGGGTTCCGGCGACTACGCATCGATCGGGAACGTCGCGAGTAACCACTGATCCTCCGGCCACTGTCACGTGTTCGCCAATGGTTACCCCGGGTAGCACGATGGTGCCGTGACCGAGCCACGAACCTGATCCTATGCGTACAGGCTTTTCCGGCATACTCTGCGCACCTATGGGTTGGGTGAGGTCTTCGTACCCATGGTTTTGGTCGGTGATGTAACAGTTGTGTCCGGTGAAGACATCGTTACCGATCTCGATGGCGAAGTGGGCGACGATAGCTGTGCCTTTGTTAATCAAACACCGGTCGCCGATGACCAGGGCGGGATTCGAGATGGGGATCTGATCGGGGTTGATACCAACGCTAAGCGTTACCCCTTCGCCGATCATGGTGTTCTTGCCGATGCGCATCCATTTTTCGCCGTAGAGGGTGTTCCACGGAAACATGATGATGCTGCCGTCGCCAAAGGCGCCAAAACGTTTGGCATGATCGCTGTGATGACCAATAGCGCCCCACGCTTTGGCTTTGGCCCATAGTCGTCGGACCGCTCGTGAACGTGCTTGTGCGAACGATCCGCGAGCGGTTGAATATCCCCATCCTGGTCCTGGCATGGGCACCGACGGTACTCGCAGATACTGACCGTCTCTCGGATTCACTAAATGGAAAGCAGGGGTTATGTCCTCACGCTCGCAGTCGGGCGTTTGGTGTGCCGAGATTGGCGTTTCCGGCAGCGGCTCGGCCTGCATCCCAACCGTCGGAATCGAGCTGACGAGTTTTCATCTTCTTGGTGTTTTTGAACAGTTCGTCGGTCACGGCAGTCACGGCTTCTTCACGCTCTTTCATGACGAGAACTAGCGCGCCTCCGTGCATGGCTTCAGCCTCCTGCGTCGCTTGGGCTTGGGCTTCAGCGAGCCGTTCGCCAATGCGTACCCCGTAGGCCACCCAGTACGCCCGACGAAATGCCGGTGATGAGGTTCGGCCCTTTCCGGCACTGGCCACCAGGTCTTGCAAACCTTTTGCCGCCTGCACCAACAACGACGTGAACAGCAAATCCGACAGCTCAATGTCGGTAGGAAACCCAATGGCCGTGGCCATGGCGAAGCGGTCCTCGTACACAATTTTGACGTTGTTCAAACGGGCCACGGTGGCCAACAAGTAGACCTTTTCAGTGGCATAGGGGTTGTCCAAATGAAAGCGTCGTTTTCGAACCCCAGCACCCAATTGTTCACCGTGACGCTGATCGAGCAACGCGGCGTCAATGGAGTACCGGGTCATGAGATCCTGTGCCTTGGCGGCAAACACTTCCCGTTCCGCCTCAAAGGTTGTTGCCTCGGCCTTGGCCAGCAAAGCGCGGATAGTCGACAGCGTTTTGCCAGAAGCTTCTGGGGTTGGCGCGCCGCTGACGCGCTCGCGTGGAACCCAAGGTTCCTCATTGGGGAAGGAGGTCCTGGCTGAAGGTTTCGAGTTAGCCGACCACTTTGATGGCGGATCGCATAACACGGTCAATCGGGGCAGGGTTTGTAGCAATCCAAGCAACTGCAGTGCGTCATTGACGGTGTCGGCCATCGATAGCTGTTCGCTTAACCGCCAACACTTGAGCGGATCGAACGCCGTAAACCCGGTATTGGCCAACGATGGAATTGCTGCGAGCTGATCGGCCCACTCGTAGGGCATATGTTCAGACCCAGGGAAACTGGAGGCCTCGGCATGAATAAACGCTCCGGCCAAACGGGCGATGCGAGGGTTGCGTTCTTTACGGGCCGCATGCACCAGGTCGAGGGGTTGCCAGCCGCATTCCCACAGCCTGGGCACGGATTCACCAATGCGCTGGGCTAGGAGAGGCTCGGGGCGTTGGATCGAGGCGGACCTGAGCGCAGCGTCGGTTTCGGTGGCCAGCACGCCATCTGCATCAACGAGACGGTCAACGATGGCATCAAAGTGCGCTCGAAACTCCGAGCCAGCAACGCTTAGGGTCAAACCACTGCGGAGTAGCAACTCGACGGAGTCAAACAGCTCGGCAAGCTCCGTCAACGACCGCCTCGACCCGTTCGGTTGGTAACCGCCGACCAATTCAGCCGGAGCACCCAGCGCACTTGCACCACCCGGATTGATTGGGTCTGACCAAAGCGTTTGCTCATGACCTTTCAAGATTTGTCCCGAGTCCGAACTCCGAGCCGCGAGTTTGCGCGCCTGAGACTCCCGGCGCTTTTTATCGGCCCGCTGCTGTTGTCTTGTTTTTGCCACCCCAGCAGTCTGCCTGAGGGGGTACGACAAAAACTGAACGAACGCAAAGACGCCACGCGTAAGTGTCATTTGGCTCGCCGTAAGTCAGGTCAAAGTCCCTGGGTAACGAAAAATCGGCCTCTAAGGTCTCATCCTGTGATGTTTGAGCAACGATTGGCCGCCCGGTGACCCTTACGGATTTTTGGGCTGAACCATCAGCAACGCAGCCTCCGGCGAACTCGCACTTTCCCACTCCTCGTAAGCGTGCCACCAAGATCGTGTGCACCCTTGGGCCTGCGACTCCTACGGTCGAATCGATCATGGAGCTGATCGTCGCCGGGATGGACGTGGCTCGCCTCAACTTCTCCCACGGCACGTACGAAGATCACGCCAACACCTTCGCCATGGTACGAGAAGCCTCTGACCGGGTAGGGAAAGCCGTTGGCATCCTGGCCGACTTACAGGGCCCCAAAATACGGCTGGGCAAGTTCGCCAACGGCCCCGTAGTGCTCGTGCCCGGTCAACTGTGGACCATCACGACAGAAAAACGCCTCGGCGATATCGAAGGGGCCTGCACGTCCTACAGCTCCTTCGCTAGCGACGTAAAAGCCGGCGACCCCATCCTGATCGACGATGGCCTCCTCCAGCTCGAAGCCCTGTCCACCAACGGCGTCGCCGTGGTCTGCCGAGTGATCGAAGGCGGCAGAGTTTCCGATCGCAAGGGCATCAATTTGCCTGGTGTAGCGGTCTCTGAACCAGCGTTAACGGTAAAAGACGCTGAAGACCTCCGCTTCGCGCTGACCTTGCGGGTCGATTTTGTGGCGCTGTCGTTTGTGCGTTCAGCCAAAGACATCAAAGCGGTGCATGCGGTCATGGATTCCTGCGGAGCACGGTTGCCGGTCATTGCCAAGATCGAAAAACCCGAAGCAGTCGCTGATCTTGAAAATATCGTCGCCGCCTTTGATGCATTGATGGTTGCCCGTGGGGATCTTGGTGTCGAGATGGCCCTGGAGGATGTTCCCGAGGTGCAGAAACGGGTCATTCGCATGGCACGGGCTGCGGGAAAACCCGTCATCGTGGCCACGCAAATGCTGGAATCCATGATCACCAACCCGCGTCCCACCAGAGCCGAAGCCTCCGATGTGGCCAATGCCGTAATTGACGGGGCCGATGCCATCATGTTGTCGGCAGAGACCGGCGTAGGGAAGTACCCGGTTGCGGCCGTGCAAACCATGGACCGTATTGCTGCGGCTTCACGTCCGTTGATTGTTGGCGGACCAGAGAACGCGCCAAGCTCCATAAACAATGTGCAAGCCGCCCTGGCCCGGGTAGCCGACGATGTAGCCGACACGCTCCACGCCGCTGCACTGGTGGCCTTTACCGAAACCGGATCATCTGCGCGCTTACTAGCCCGTGAACGCCCCCGCCTACCGCTGTTGGCCTTTACCTCCCAACCAGTAACCCGAAGTCAATTGGCGTTGAGCTGGGGTGTGGAGACCTTCGTGGTGCCACGGGTTGATTCCACCGACGATATGGTCCGCCAAGTCAACGATGAACTGCTCCGCCTCGAACGAGCCCACGTCGGTGACATCGTGGTGATCGTTGCCGGCACTCCCCCGGGAACAGCTGGATCTACCAACACCATACGAGTCCATACCCTCGCCGTCACCTGGTAGCGGCCTGACCCGGAATAGATCCAACAGAGTCCCCGGTCCGGCTTGCCAGTCGGAAAAGGGCTCACTGGGGGGACACGAAGCAAAGCAGAACAAGGGCCCGCCAGCATGAAGAGTCTGAACGTGAGCTGAATACTGCGTAACTGGCTCCGGGCTTTGCGGTAGGAGTGCTGGTATTCTTTGCCCTCTCATGTCCGGGTCGAAGAAGCATTTGTCGGACCGTTGGAACGCCATCGTGGTGAAGGTGTTTCGCCTTGGCGCCGGTTTCGGCGGGGTGCTCACCGAGCAAACTCGACCGAATCGTGACGGGAGTACGCACTGCCCGCAGTGTCAAGGCGACTTCCTCGAGGTGACCAAAATCGAGCGTTGGGTGCGCTGTCATGACTGCCATTGGGTGTTTGTGCAACGTCGCCCGGAGCAGTTGAACGAGACCATGCGGGATCTGTTCAAAACCCCAAAACAGTTGGTAGAACAGCGTCGCACCGGAACCACAAATGGTTCGTTACTTCCCGATGAGCGGAAGCGCTCGTGAATTTCAACACCACCGAGCTCAAAACGCTGGCCAAAAAACGCATCAATGACACCGCCGTCGATCTCAAGGCACGGGCTCCGCAGTACCCCGTCGAAGTGTTCCAACGCTTTGTCCCTCCCCCGCTACCGGTAACGGGTGACCCGCTTCAGCAACGCAAACCAGCGCATCGCGGACGGCTTCACCAAATCGCCTTCTTTCTTTCTATACCAGCAGGCATGGCCATGGTTCTACGGGGCGCAAACACCAATGCTGAGCGGATTGTTGCCGCTATTTATGCCTTCAGCGTGACGGGCCTGTACTTCACGAGTGGCCTGTACAACCGGCTTCTGGGCACGGCGAAACTAAAACCGTGGATGCGTTGGCTGGACCATTCGATGATTTACATCCTCATTGCCGGTTCCTACACACCGGTTTCGTGGATGATTCTGCAACGCAAGTGGAGTGTCCCGTTACTGAGCGTGATTTGGTTGGCGGCCCTTGGTGGCATCGCCATAAAAATGACCTCCTTGCGGAGATTCCGCCGTATCGGTGGCGGTCTCTACTTCGCTATGGGCTGGGCAGCAATTGCCGTTCTCCCCCAGCTCCTTGGCGGCCTCCCCCAACTGGGTGTGGTCACTCTGGCCCTGGGTGGAGC
>JAYTWN010000501.1:0-4375 GCA_043743435.1 Acidimicrobiia bacterium | reverse complement strand
CCCGGCCAGTTTGGGGGCGCTTATCAACCAGAACGGTGTGTTAGAGCCCCCAAAGCGGACTTCCAACCCAAAATGTTCAGCGCTCGGCGGCTGGCCGGGAAGCCACACCGGGGAGCCACTTTGGCGATTAACCAGTTCGGGCGGCGCCAACTATCTGGACGCCTGACCGGACCAAAAAGGATGACCTCAAAGACGGGGCTACCGGGCCTTCATTGATTCGCAGCTCTTAATGACGGTTGCGTAGATTCCCGCTGCGTCGAGGCCGAGATCAGAAAGTATGCGCGCAGGCTTTCCCTGCGGGATGAAACGGTTCGGGACGCCAATGATCACGATTGGGCCCGCGGTGCTGTGGGAAGCCAAGCGCGCTTCGGTTATTGCGTCGGCCATGTAGGAACCAATGCCACCATCGCGCAAACCATCTTCCACCGTGACGACGAGGGCGTGGCGAGCGGCGTCAGCAATCATGTGCGGATCGAGGGGCTTGACGCATCGTGGATCCCACACCGTGGTGGGAATTCCCTCAGCACGCAACATGGCGGCCGCACCTTCTGCTGCCTCTAACAAGCGTCCAACGGCAAGTATGCACACATTCGTTTTGTTGCCGTCGGCAAGAGTGCTTTGGGTTTGGGATTGCGGCGTTGCTTCAAGGACTTTGCGAGCGCTGAGACCCGAACCGACTTGGGTCGGATCAACTTGGCGAGCTACTCCGCGCGCATAGCGAACCGATGACGGGCCGCCCTTAACGGTCATGGCCGTACGCAACTGAACGTCGAGTTCTTGCGCGCTGGACGGGGCAAACATGGTGATTCCTGGGACCTTGGAAAGCAGAACCATGTCAAGCACGCCGTGGTGGCTGGGGCCGTCATCGCCGGTGATTCCGGCCCGATCAAGAGCGAACACCACGCGCTGCTGGTGCATGCCAACATCGTACGTAGCTTGATCAATTGCGCGAGTAAGGAACGTGGAATACAGGGCGACGATTGGCTGCAAACCACCCATGGCCATCCCCGCGGCCATAGTCACAGCGTGCTGTTCGGCGATACCGGTATCGTGAAAACGATCGGGATGTTCTGCTTCGAAACTGAGCAAACCTGTTGGCCCGGGCATGGCTGCGGTGATGGCATGCACGTTGTTGTTTTCACGGGCAATACTGAGAACCGTTTCGGTGAACTGATTCGTCCACGTTTTGGTTGGCGCATTCGACGGGGCGGGGGTTACGGCACCGGTCAGGGGATCAAAAAGCGGAGGAACATCGTGGAGGTTCTTTTCCACATCGTCTTCGGCAAAGCTATAACCCTTACCTTTTTGGGTGAGCACATGGAGCACGATCGCACCCTCATAGCCAGCAGCGTCGGCCAAGGCTTTTTCGAGTTCGGCCACGTTGTGCCCATCGACCGGGCCTACGTAACGCACGCCCAGGGTTTCAAAAAATGCGTGCGGCTCATCAACCACTTCTCGCAGTGCGGCCTTTACGCCCTTAATGGTTCGACGGCTCAAATCACCGACGAGGGGCAAGTTGTTGATGATCGATTCCGACTTCTTTTTGCCGCGGGCGTAACTCGGCATAGTGCGAATTTTTGACACCGTTCGGGTGAGCCCTGAAATGGTGGGCGCATAAGAACGGCCGTTGTCATTGAGCACAATCAGCACACGGGAGTTGGAGTGGCCGAGATTGTTGAGCGCCTCGTAGGCCATGCCGCCGGTCATCGAACCGTCACCGATTACTGCAATCACTCTGCGATCGTTTTGGTGCGTGGCCTTCAGGGAGTTAGCGATGCCATGCGCGTAGCTCAGCACCGTTGAAGCATGGGAGTTCTCGATGATGTCGTGCTCGGACTCTTTAGCGCTCGGATAGCCACTCAAACCGCCCGGTTGACGCAAGTTGGTGAACTCGCTCGCCCTGCCGGTGACGATTTTGTGGACGTAGGCCTGGTGACCGGTGTCCCAGAGCAGGTAATCCTTGGGTGAATCGAAAACCCGGTGCAGGGCGAAGGTGAGTTCCACAACGCCCAAGTTGGATCCAAGGTGCCCACCGGTAACCGCGACGGCATTCACGATGAAATCGCGAACCTCAACGGCCAGCTGATCCAACTGGGCATAATTGAGCCGACGCAGGTCGGCGGGGGTATGTACGGTGTCCAACAACATGGCTCTGCCAGATTACCCGTAGGTTTTAGCTAAGCCCTAGTGATGTGACTTCTTCTCCGCAAAATCTCCATGGTTTTGTATTTCTGGCTGGTCTTGGCGGTTGAGGGTGCGGGTCCTGTCACCAAGCAGCCCCACCGCCCGCTTCGCTATGGCTCCACCGTTTCCTCCGTCCCGGACCCGGGGCGCAACGCTTGGCGCCACCCCCACCCCCACCCCCACCCCCACCCCCACCCTCAACCGCCAGCACGGTTCCAAGTTGTCTCCTTCGATCGACCGTTTTGCGCGCTCGCTTTTGGGTGATTCAAAGTGGTGGTGTTTCGGAGTGCGGTCAATTGACCCGTTGCTGACAGGTCTCGTGACCGGACTCCGCGGCTGGTGTGGCATTGACGGGAGCGTTACCGGCCACCTTTCGGGACGTCGAGCCTTCCGAAGCGAGATGCAACAACGACTTTTGCCAACGGGAATAGCTGAGTGCCGGTCAGGCTGATTGGAGGGCGGTGAGGAGGAGGGTATTTTCTTCGGGGGTGCCGACGGTTAGGCGTAGGCAGTTGGTGAGGAGGGGGTGCATGCCCGAGACGTTTTTTACCAGGATGCCTTGGGTCTTCAGGTGGGCAAAGGTGGCGGCGGCGTCGGGGAGGCGGACGAGGATCATGTTGGCATCGCTGGGGAACACTTTTGCGTTGGGAAGGTCCCTGAGTGCACCCATGATGCGGCCGCGTTCTTCGCGGATCGATGCGGCTTGTTTGGCGAATTCGTCGGCATGTTCTAGAGCGAAGAGTGCGCACTCGATGTTCAGTGAACTTATGTTGTAGGGCGGACGGATCTTGTCAATCTCGTTGATCAGTTCGGGAGGGCCAAAGGCGTATCCCAGGCGAACTCCGGCAATCCCGAATTTGCTAAGTGTACGCATGATGATCACGTTGGTGTTGGCTGCCGGGTTGGCCTTGACTTCAGTAAGCCAGTTGAGGGCGGAGAACGGTTGGTACGCCTCGTCGATCACCACAATGCCGTCTATGGATTGGGCGGCGGCGATGATGTTGCGGATCACTTGGGCGTCCCACAAATTGGCGGTGGGATTGTTGGGGTAAGCAATGAACGTGATGGCTGGCTTGTGTTCACTGATGGCAACAATCATGGAGGCTTCATCGAGCTCAAAGTTCTCCGTGAGCAGCACGCCAACGAAATCCAGGCCCTGATGTGATGCGGCCATTTCGTACATAACGAATCCTGGGAGCGGTGCGAGGATCACTGCGCGCTTAGCAGTTTGCACCCGGGTATCGCAGGCCATGGCGATAAGTGAAATGAACTCATCGGATCCATTACCAAGCGTTACGCCATGTTCAGATGGTATCTGTGCATACTTTCGCAGGGCCGTTTTGAGATCGTCGGCATTGGAGCCTGGGTAGCGGTTGATGGCTACCGCGCCGAGTCGTGCACCGAGTTGGGTTTGCAACTCCCCCGACAAGCGATAAGGGTTTTCCATGGCATCGAGCTTCACCATGCCGGTCGCGTCTTGAATGGCGTACGCACTCATGGAGGTGATGTCCGTCCGGATTCGGCTTGCCCCCGTGTTGGTCAAAGAGTCGATTGGACGTGAAACCGGCGAGGGAGCCGAATTGCGTCCAATGGAATCCGCGGGCAGAGAAGTATCGGGCGGGGAGGTATCGGAGATCATTTGGCCGACCTGCAAAGTTTGCGGGTGGCATCCACGCTTGTATCCGTTACAGGCTGAGTTGGCCTAACGAGTGAATCGATTGGACGTAAAACCGGCGAGGGAGCCGAATTGCGTCTAACGGATTCTGCTGAAGTAGAGGTTGCGGCGGTCATTTGGTTCCCGGGGTGAGGAGTTTGGCGGCCATACCGAGTTTGCGTGCAGTGGTTACGCGGACGCGGGTTGTGAACACGTCGTAGTCGGCTTCTTCGATTTTGCCCAGAATTCCGCCGTACAAATCGCGGGCCGCTTTGATGCATCGCTGCGAGCTGGGCGCGAGCATGGCCACACCCAAATCGGCACTCACATACAGCTCCCGGCAGCGAGCGATCTCAAAACGGATCAGCTCCCGCCATTGCGCAGTGGCAGCCCGTGAATCCAAAGCCGACTGCGCCGAGAACCGTCGAATGTCCTCTTGAGGAACATAGGTGCGCATACGGTCCAAATCTTCGTGGACGTCACGCAAGAAATTGGTGAGTTGGAAAGCGTTGCCCAAATCCCTAGCGTGGGGACGAG
>JAYTWN010000500.1:0-10339 GCA_043743435.1 Acidimicrobiia bacterium | reverse complement strand
TGGTTCGCCCCTACGGCCTCTTCGGCTCCCGCGAGGTTCGTCGTGTTTAAGGTTCCTATGTCTACTTATCAGTCTCCTATTTCAGTGGAAGTGCCCTACAACCACGTGCCATCCATCAGTCGGCGCACAAATTTGCCTAGCAATCAAGGAGCACGCTCATGAGCGGCGCCATACTCACACTGATGATCTGTACCTTTGGTGGTTTTGCCATGGCCTGGTGGGCGCGCCGTGATGCCGCCCGACCAATGACCACGACGTATGGCTCAGATCTGCGAACCCTGCGATCGAACTGGCTCAAGTTCGGTGTAGCACTTGGTCTGGTGCTGTTTGTTTCTGCCCCGATCGGCTTTTCCTGGCTTGGCTACAAAGGCTTCCACCTTCCCGCCAAATTGATCCCCGGTTTGCCATTGAGTGAGTTTGGACTTTCCGTACTTACCTTGGCCGCAATTTTCACCATTGGAACTCTGGCCCTCAATATGCTGACGGGTTTTGCCGGTCAGGTGTCGCTTGGTCATGCGTCGTTGATTGGTATTGGCGCTTACGGTGCTGGATATTTTGGCCAACAGCTCATGGTTGGCGGTCGTCATCTCCCTTTCCTGGTGTGGATCGTACTGGCCGGTTTGCTAGGTGCACTTATTTCTGCGGTTATTGGACCGTTCGCCCTTCGACTACGTGGTGACTACCTTGCGGTTATTTCCGTCGGACTTTTGGTGCTCAGTGAGCACGTGTTTAACGCCTGGGCCGATGTCACCGGTGGTACTCCGGGGCGAACCGGGTTGCCGCAACCCGTCGTAGCGATCGCGCCTGGTAAGAGTTTGGTGTTCTCGCTCCCCGAAACCGGCGAGACGGAATTCTTCAAGACGTTTCTCTTTACCCGCAACATGGGCTACTTCTGGCTGGCATGGGCCTTTGTGGTCATCGCCATTTTGGTGGCCCGCAACGTCGTTCGCTCCCGTCAGGGTCGGGCCATGATGGCGGTGCGGGACCGTGACGTTTCTGCTGAAGCCATCGGTATCGATTTGTCTCGTACCAAGGTCAAGGCCTTCGCCCTGTGCGGTGGTCTGGCTGGGATCTCCGGGGCGTTGTACGGTGCCTACATTCAGTCGATTACACCGGAGTTCTTTAACCTCAACCTGTCCATTCAGTATGTGGCCATGATGATTGTGGGCGGCGCTGGAACCATTACCGGTTCAGTGTTTGGAGCCTTGTTGCTGGGCAGCTTGGATCGCATCTTTGACCGGTTCCGTTGGATTTTCTCCAAGCCTGTGCTGAAGCAGGTCTTCTTCTTTGTGACCGCCGATGGCAATGGCAAAGGTATGAAGATCGGAAACTTCGTACGCATGGTTTCCGGTTTGGCCATTGTGGTGTTCTTGATCTTCTTCCCGCAAGGCATTGTGGCCCTTTGGGAACGCTTCAAACGCTTTGTCCGTCGCTGGCCCTTCGCCAGTTAGCGAACTCTCGCTCGAAAACCACCCAACTAGGCCACCCAACCGGGGGGAGGGTTGGCTTGGGTGGTGGGGTTGGATGGTTTTTTCCTCGGTCAAAACTGAGTTGTGCGTGAAGCGGAAGTCTTCCTGTTCCCTATAACGGCCACCTTTGGCCTAGGGTCGATGCGTTGTTTACGGGAAGACTGCAATCGCCGATCATCCAACTCGCAGCCCCGTTGTTTGCGAATTCCACGTTCTGAGGACCGCTATGAGCAACGAAACCCACGAAAACCACGAAACCACCGAGACCGCTCAGGCGGGAATTGGTCCGAATGAGTCGGCAAAGACCGATCGAACCCAAGCGATGCCTTTCACGGAAACCTTCGTGGAAATCTCCAGCGGGCCTCGAGCAATTGTCGACCGCGGACCAGTGGATGACCCGCTCCCGTTTCTGCTCGTCCACGGCCTGGCCTCGAACAAGCACATGTACGACGGCGTTGGCCAAGCCCTAGCAGCGGCAGGGCGGCGCAGTATCGCCATCGACCAACGCGGTCACGGGCACTCAGCCAAATCCGACGATGGTTACGACCTCGCTACAATCAGCGCAGATTTAGTAGAAGTACTTGCGAGCCTGTCGATTGCCAAAGCTGTCGTGGTGGGTCAGTCGTGGGGCGGAAACGTCGTCGTCGAAATGGGTGTTCGCTACCCTGAACGGCTTGCTGGAATCGTCTGTATTGACGGTGGGTTTATTCGCCTCGGCTCGAAATTCGCCACATGGGAGGACTGCGCAGCCACGCTCAAACCCCCAAAGCTCATCGGAACGCCATTGGCCACGCTGCAAGGTTGGATGCGCAGTGCCCATCCCGATTGGCCCGAATCAAGCCGACTGGGCGAGATCGCCAGCTTCGAGGTGCGAAACGATCAAACCATAGCCCCCTGGCTCACTTTTGACCGGCACATGGCCATTTTGCACGACCTGTTTCTCCATGATCCAGCAGCGGTATACCCGTTGCTGAAGCTCCCCACTTTGATGGTCCCAGCCGGATCGAAAGCCTCTTTCACCGACGATAAAGCGGCCGCCGTTGAACAGGCGCTCTCAGCTCTGCCCAATGGTTCGGTGCACTGGTTTCATGAAGCCGACCATGACATTCACGCCCAATTCCCCCAAGAGCTCACTGCGGTGTTGCTCGATTTTGCGAAGGACCTTTCCTGAGATGCGTTCCCTTGAAGTTGCACCCGACGTTTTTGTGAGCCAGCGATGACCCGCCTGTTGACGCTGATGGGTTCGGGTGAAACTGCGCCGACGATGGTGAAAGTCCATCGAGCCATCTTCGAAAAAATGGGTGATGTGGCCACGCCGGCGAAAAGTCTGTTCCTCGACACCCCATTCGGGTTTCAAGAAAATGCTGCTGAGCTCTGCGTGAAAACCCTCGACTACTTTGCGAGCTCAATCGTACGTCCGCTTACGGTTGCCGGAATTGCTCGGATCGACACCATGAGTGTGTCTGAACGGGAAGCGGCGTTTTCCCGGTTGGCGCAAGCCGCAGTTATCTTCGCCGGACCAGGCAGCCCCACGTACACCCTCAAGCAGTGGGCCCCTACGCCAATTCGCACCATCTTGGCCGACAAACTCCGCTTAGGAGGCGCGCTTACCTTCTCTAGTGCCGCAGTTCTTACCCTGGGCGTGGCCACCGTGCCGGTCTATGAAATCTACAAAGCCGGCGAAGATCCCTACTGGCTTGAAGGGCTCAACGTGCTGGCCGAAATTGGCATCACTGCAGCAGTGATTCCCCACTACAACAACGCCGAAGGCGGGCACCACGACACGCGCTTCTGCTACCTCGGCGAACGCAGGCTCAGCGTGTTGGAGAAGTCGTTGGCTGCCGATCATAATGACGCCTACGTTCTTGGTCTCGACGAACACACCGGTGTAATGATCGACCTCGATGCTGGTTCCGCCCAAGTTGTAGGTCTCGGCGTGATGACCATCCGTCGCAACGGTTTGTCGGTCGAGATTCCTACCGGTACCACCCTTGGCTTGGAAGTCCTCATCGCTGGCGACGCCGGTGCATCTTCTGGATCTACTGGTATTTCAGTTGGCGACAAGGGCACTGCTCAATCGGGTGACGCCCAAACCCCAGAAGTGCCCGCTGGTTCTTTGGCGGAGGAAATCGACCGTTGTGTTCTGGGTTTCGAAAGCGCGCTTAGTACGGGTGATGCCAAAGCTGCAGCCACCCAAGCCCTTACCCTCGATGACGCCATTGAGATGTGGTCCAAAGACATGTTGCAGAGTCGCGACCCCGAACGAGCCAAAGCAGCGTTGCGTTCCATGATTGTGCGCCTTGGCGACGCGGCTGTTGGTGGCCTTCGTGACCCCCGCGTAACCCTCGGCCCGGTGATTGAAGTCGCCCTCAAAGCCCGACTTGAAGTGCGAGCGGCCAAACGTTTCGACCTGTCCGACCTCATTCGCGACGGCCTCGCCGAATGCGGCATTGAAGTCCGCGACACCCCCCAAGGCCAAACCTGGGACCTCAAAGCTGCTGAGTAACCTCCAGGCGTTTGGCAAAGGTTGGCCCGTGATGTTTGGGTTCATCCGGGTACGCTAAGGGGATGAATCAACGGCGAAAGTTGAAAACCCATAGTGATTCAACCGAGCGGCCCACCGACTGTGCTCCACTGGTCAAGGATTCAAATATCTGGACCTCTGCGTGGCTAGCCGCCCTCACACTCCTTTGCTCCCTCGTTGTGTTCAGGAGGGTGTTGACTGATTTCGGGACCCTCGGCATCGGTCTGATCGGTGACTCGCGGCTCTTCATTTGGTCGATCGACTACGTCGCTTATGAAGTCCGACATGGTCGATTTCCGTGGACGGTTTCGAATATTTATCCCCAAATTGGTTCGGTCCATTTCTTCTCGGACACCACGATTCCTGGGGTGGGATTTCTGCTGCTTCCGGTGACGCTGACCTTCGGCGCCGTTGCTGCGCACAACGTCTCCTACATTCTCGCTCCGATCGCTGCGGCACTGATCAGCCGGCGGTTAGCCGAACTGCTCGGGCTTTCTCGGTTCGGTGCATTTGTCGCTGGCTTTTCCATGGCTGCGTGCCCGTACATGGCGGCGCACGCGCTTGGGCATGCCAACCTCATTCACCTTTGGATTGTCCCTCTGGCCGCCCTCGGGTTCGCGCAGTTATCCCTCGGCAACCGCAGTTCCGCGGTGTTGTGCCTCGCCCTGTCCTATGGAGCTGGGCTGTGGTTCAGCTCAGAAATCGTAGCCATTGTTGCTCTGGTGGCTGCGCTTGGCATCGCCGACCTGTTGTTCGCGAACTGGATGAAAAAAATTCGTAGAGCCCGATCCCGCAAACCAGAACGTAACACTGCGGAGTCACCAATCCGGCTTGCCGGTTGGAAGGGACGTTCTGGTGGGGCTCGAAGCGAAGTGGAGTTGGGGCCCGCCAGCATGAAAGAGTCGCTTGAGTTGTGCGACGACGCCGATGAATCCAAAGCTCAACCTTCGATTCCCTCGGCCATTCGCACACTCGTCCTGGCCGCAAGCCTTTCGATTGTCATAGGAGTTCCGGTGCTGTACGGAAACTTTCTTGCCCCGAATCACTTTGCAGGCAAACGACACCAGCTCCCGAACACCTACGTGACCGATGGACTGAACATCATTGTTCCCACAGGAGCCCAAGCTCTGTCGCCCGATTCGATTCCCTTAGGCGATCCACCGAAATGGGATCTTGATGTGCCCTTCACCGGGGGAATTGCCGAACAAAGTGGCTATCTCAGTGTGCTTGGAGTGCTCTTTATTGGACTTCGGCTGTGGTCGAGAGTGACCAAGGACGAAGCATCGCTAGAGACAACACCGAAGGTCTTTCGAGGGGTGTTGTGCCCTGCGGGGCTTGTTGATCGGTTGACGCTCAGCGCTCTCGTTCTTTCGATCGGCCCCCGCCTACATCTGTGGGGGAAAGACACCGATTTCAGAATGCCATTTTTTATCATCGACAGAACTCCGGTTTTGCGCAGCATCCTTTCGGGGAGAATGAGCGCGATTGTGTCACTTGGCTTCGCATTGATGCTTGCCACTGAACTCTCCCGAAAGCATCGGCCGCGAAAGTGGATTGCCCTTGGCCTGGGCTCGGTAGTTCTTCAGTTACCGACCGCAACGTTCCCCTCACACATCGCCGGACCGGACTCGCTGATGCTTCGCGACTACACGGCGGCGAAATGTCAACGTCCCGCAGGGAATCGACGGACCCGAGTACTTATCGTGCCCAATTACGAATCGAATATGGGTTTCAGCTGGCTTCTGGCAACGAGTAACGAAATTGAATTAGTACGTACGCGTTGGTTTGCGCGAAACTATCGGGTTGACGGCCGAGAATTTAAACTCGACGTGTACCTCAAAGGATCTGGCGGTGTCGATGAAGTCGTCGAAGAACTCGCTGAACTGAAGGTTGACTGCATTGTCGTTATCCCCAATCGTCTGACTCCTTTACAAACCGAGATGATGAAACCCATCATGGAACGCTGGAGCAACTAAGAGCGATGACGGACGAGCGGATGATCGGGTAGTCAGCACCATGGCAAAGGTGCGATTCGTTCGGCGGAGCTAGAATCCAAACCTTCCGCTCAACAAAGGGTGGCTAATGGGTTCGTTCTAAGCTGGCGAGGTGCAATTTCCCGGTTCACCACCTGCGCGACCCGGAATCTCCTTCGGCCTAGTGAGCATGCTCGGCTTGGCTGGCTTCGTTTCATCGGTAGCGTTGTTCTCGAATATCTGTGGCTTGCTTCGCTTACCTATCTGGACCGCTGGTGGGTTTGGAGTCGCCGTACTTGCCCTTTTCGGGAAAAGTCTGCGAGCGCACGTGGTCAGCCAACCGAGGGATGTAGCGGTGAGCTCGGATAGCTGGGATTTCGCTGAAATCATCTCATTTCTCGGCTTCGGACTTCTGGCTTGGCGTCACCGAACGGGAAGCTGGTCGTTCTCCTTGCCGTCCTCGAAATCGGTCGACCTGGTGCATCATCTCGCGTTAACCGACTTTCTCTCTCGAACCGGTCAAATTCCGCGAGGATCGGTTGAATACCTGGGACCCATGGTTGGGTATCCGCCCGGAGCCCACGTGTTTGTTGCGCTTTTCAGTAGGGTAAGCCATGTCCATATACTCAGTGCGCTTACCTTCATCGGTTGGTGGGGAGCGATCGCCTGGGGATTTTTCATTGGAGGAATTGCTCGCCTAATGTGCGGTGTGCGTCATCGCTGGATCGGTATTGCATCTTTTCCTGTCTTGTGTATCGCCGGTGAGTTCACGATCGGACAAGTAAGCGAACAGTTCTATTTTTCTCAGGTGTTTGGTGGTTTTGTCTTCTTGGCTTTTGTTGCGGTTCTGTGTATTCGATTTGGAAACTTGTCAAGGGTCGAAAGGTCGAGTCGAGTTGAAAGGACGTTCTTTTCGCCATTGATGAAGGTAACTCAAGATCAGGCGCTTCGAGTGTTCAGTGGCTTGCTGATTGCCGGACTACCTGCGATCTATCCACTTTCACTTTTCTCCGCTATCTCTGTCGTTGGCGCGTTGTGGATAGCGGGGAGTATTGCTAGCTTCACAAACCGATATCGACCCGAACAGAACGAATTTCCCAGGCAAAACGAGCTTAATCGAATGCAGCCCAGGAGGCGTCGAGGCGCACAATGGTTGACCCACTTTCCCAGCTTTGAGGCGAGTTGGCTAGCGCTTGCGACCGTCGTGGGATTTCTGCTCTGGCTTCCCTCGGGACTTTCAACATCAAATACGATGATTTCGCAGGAAGGTGGCCTTGCCGAACTTTCTTTGAGGAGCTTCGGTGGCCCCGTTGCTTTGGTTCTAGGGCTGCTCGGGCTTGTGTCGGTCGGCTTGGACCTGCCACGTAGTCGAGGCGGTCGTTCGGAGTCCGTGTCGACTTCGGGATCGGTTGTCCTCGTAGGCTTTTTAGCCATTGCAGGACAAATCGGCGTGTTCTCCTTAGGTCAGACATTGGGATTTGCGGTGACGAGGTACTACGTACTGAAGCCGCTTTATCTTGGCGTGCCGCTGGCGTTGATTCTGGTTTTAACTGGTGTCGCGTTCCTGGTGCAAGTGGGCCAAGACGGTTGGCCGAAACAGACCGATACTTCGCTCAGCGGAACTGCGGCAAACGTGTCCAGGACTTTGCGGGGACTGTCGCGAAAGGTACTCGTTGGTGGAGTCATCGTTAGCTTATTGGCAAACGTTTGGGTCCCGCGCCGATTCTTCTTTCTGGAACGCTGGACTTCATCACCGGCACTAGTACCCAGTCCGCAACCGTTCGAATCCGACTTCTTGTGGCTGGCGCAGCGAGCGAGAAACGTTTTGCCGAATGAATCCATCGCCGTCGTTGCCGACCCTGCAACTTCGTACCTAGTTTGGAATGCAGTCTTGAGACAGAAGCGTTTGGATGATCCTGTCGCCACCTTTGACAGCTTCGCCAAAACGAATCGCTGGGCAGACTGGCCCGCAAAAGGCGATGAGCGATATCTGCTGACCAGCGCCTCCCTGGCTGAGCGGTACTTGCAAGGCGAAGGTGTCCGAATAGCAGGTATTCGAGGTAGTGCGATCTTGCTCAGTGCTGTTGCTGAAGGCCGTGTTCGAAGGGTGACGAAGGGAGAGCTTGTTTTGCCAATTCGAACGGATCCGGTCGTGACGTTGACGAAGGCCATGCGTCGAGTTGTCTCAAAGAGCGGTTCGGTGGCTGCGAGTCAAATGTCGACCTCCGCAATTAGGAAGGCAATCGGCTACGCAAAGGCTGACGTCGCGAATTCCGAAGGGCCCTTGGTTGAGGATGAGTTTCGCCTTGCCGCGATGGGTCGTTCTGCAGAAGTCTCGTTGGGTCCAATCCTCTTTGCGGAGTCGTTGCGGCTAGGTCATCACGATGACCGGGTCACGGCGGCTATTACCGAACTTGTAGCGGTGACGAAAACCGGGGAGGCCGCCGCTCCCAACTCAGACACCGCGGCAATCGACCCGACTGAACTTTTCGGCTTCGCTGCTGTCTCATCCGATCCGCGCTTGGTCATCTGGCGAAGCGAATATCTGGCCTTGGCCTTCGATGCGGATCGGCGGCCCGGTGGAACCAGAGCCAGGTTGTGGGCGGACGAGGTTGCTAACACGTCTGAAGGTGCGGTTTTCCATGATGACGATCATCGGAATGATCAGGCAATGCTCCAATCTGCAGCACTCTGCGGTGCATTGGGCTCAGACCGTCGGACTTTAGCCCTGCGAACACTTTCGGCAACACTTGCTCGTCGTCCTGATTTGCAGGCGATGTTTGGTCAGCCCGAATCACCAAAGCTTCGTGAGCTTATTGATTGGGTCGATGGTGTTAGTGATTCGGATGCAGCAAAATTGCTCCGGTTCTGGCCCGAGCTGGAAGCGATCGCTTCGGCCTGCGATTTCACCAATCGTTAGCACCATCATAAGCGTGCTTGCAATCGCGTCCTTCTCGAAGTTTGAGAACAACTCTGCTGTTGATCCGAACCCAAGATCATGGCACGTTGAACGCTTCAATCTGGCTCGAGGTCTGATGTTGCTGCTATCCAGGCAGACCAGGAGTTTGTTCGGGTGTGCCGGGGATGGTGTCTGTGGACACAGGGATCGGCTCGGAATCGATTTCTGGGGTGAGTCCAGCGATCGGTTCTCTTACGTTGCTAACGGCTGTGTCATCGACAACCCCCAGGTCTGCGGGTTGCAATTCAATTGGCGGCGGAGTTTTAACCCATTTGGCGCCGAGCTCCGCAACAACGTCAGCTTTCAGACTTTGCGCCTGTGAATCTCCGCGGCTAGCGGCCCATTCAAGTAACGCCTTGGTATTGGGAACACCATCCTTTACGAACGATTCCTGCAGATCGGGACGGGTGGTGACGTACCAGCCAATCCAAAACAGAACATCACGTTCCTCGCTGCGCAGAACTATGCCTCCCGCCTTTGCTTCGGCGGTCATGATGTTCCCTAACGCGGACGGAGCGACAATCGGCCGTGAAGCAGCTAACGGGAGAACAACCGCCGTTGCCACGCCAAGCCCGATAAACGCTCGTTTGACGCGTGTAGGAAGGATAAACCTTGGTTCGCCTCCTCCACGCTTCTGAGGCGGAGGCATTAAGGCTAAAAAGCACATCATTGGCCACATGAGGTCCAGGCTGGGGAACAGCATTCGCGATTCGAGACAGTTCAGCAGCAACAAGGTGCCCCAAAGAACAATTCCAAAACCAGCTTCGAATGGTTGAGTGGGGGATAAGACCTTGGCCCAGCGCACGCCAAGTACGGCGAAGGCGATCATCATGAGCGCAACGCCAATGACCCCCATGTCCAGAAAATGCTGAATAAACGAATTATGAATATGGGTGAGACCGGTGGTGCCAAAATCCCAAGTCGCTTGTTTGAAATATCCTTTGGTGCTGCTCCAGCCGCCGTAGCCAAGGCCGTTTTGCCAGTGCAGCTTGGCAAGGCGAATCGAGGCTTTCCAGATCGGGGTGCGCAGAGAAAACGTAGTGTCCCATCGAAGATAGTTGGTATCGAACAACCACTTCACGACACTGGCGGTCGCCGCCGAAGCGATGAGCAGGCCAATGGAGCGAACGGTGCCTCGCACACCCGAGGCCATTCGATGCGTTACCCGAAAGATTGCGTATACCGAGAAGAACCAGCTTGTGGCCAACAACGCGGCCATTGATGTTTTCGAGCCCGATCGATACAGCACGTAGCATCCAAGGCCCAGGCCGGAACCAAAAATCAGGTATCGCCAAACTCGCGCAACCGAGAATTTTCCCCCCATGGCAAAAAACATGAAGGGAAAAAACACAGCAGTATTCATCCCGAGGATGTTGCGATTGACGGTCAGGCCCATCCACGTTCCACCCTCAAC
>JAYTWN010000499.1:0-8674 GCA_043743435.1 Acidimicrobiia bacterium | reverse complement strand
GTCAGGTTCGAGCAGGGCAACGCCACCACGGTTGTGTTCTGTATCCCGTCGTCCGTAATGGTGATGACGATCGTGGGACTTGGTAACCACCTTGTCTTTCAGTTTTGACAGCTGATGGGCGAGTTTGTCAACTACAAGATCGACGGCCGACTGACTATCGATCGCCGAGGCCTTGGCTCGAACGTGATGACCGTGACCGTGCAGAGTCACTTCGCACCATTCGCTTTTGGCTATTCGTGGGTTCCGTTCTTCAAAAAAAGTGACTTCGGCATGATCCATGCCGGGGAGATATTTGGTGACCCGAGTGACTTTCTCGGTGGCCATTTGGCGAAGGTGCTCGGTGAGCACAACATTGCGATGCTTGATGACAATCTGCACGTGGTTCCTCCTGGGGGAATACGGTCTCGTGTGGACCGGTTGCTGGTGAACGACAACGACGTTGACCCGCAGGCTGATACGCGCCATGTGCCCGGACCATTTCTGAGGGGTCGCCGATTACACATAGGGAAATACTCTGCGCGCATAGAGATGCGCATCGTTACGTGTACGTAGGATTGGAAAACTGAAACACGGTTGGCGTCGACATGACGCTTGGGGGTGGCCAAATTAGCCATTTGCTTGTGTGGCTGAAGTGGCGCAGGAGCGCATTGACGCAGGGAGAGAACCGGATACAAACTCGGAACACCCTGAAACATCGTGGTTCTAGCTCGCCCGCTCGACGCGACGCCCGTAATCACGGTTGCGATCGGCGACTTCGCCGACCCGTCCGCCCGATGGACCCTCCACGATGTGCGGAATTCGCACAGCTTGCACCCCGTATGTCCGGAGTACGGATGATCTCATAGCGCACCCTAACTCGTTTCCGGCCACCGCGGCATAACCAATTCCGATGATTTTTTGATTTGTCACCATTCGCAGGGCTCGAGCCGCGGCTAAAAGGGTGGCTGAGGTGGTAACCACGTCGTCAATGATCACGATGGGAACGTCCTGCGAAATTCGCGGAAATCCATCAACGACGCTAAAGGAGACGTGATGACGATCATCTCGATGCCGGCCGTGCTGTGCCCCACTCGTGCGAACAAGCATCGCCACAACCCGACCTTGGGTTCGCGACCCCACCGCCTCAGCAAGCAGCTTCGCTTGGTCATAACCACGCTGGCGGGCTCGTCGACTAGAGGTTGGCGCCCAGGTGATCACCGCATCAGGGGGAATGAGTTGCTCAATGCAAGCGGCCATGTGTCCAATCCCGGCATGGGCATGGGAACGCTTGGCCGCCAAAACCAGCCGACGCGCCGGCCCCTCGTACGACACAGCCGCTTGGAGCGAGAACCCTTTTACCCACCCAATTACCGGGCGAATCTCACCCGCAGGTTGCACCTGTTCTTGACAACCAAGGCACAACCCAACCGCCACTCGCCCGCACGCTGCACACCGAGGAGGCAAAATCCGAGTCAAGACTCGTTCTAGTTGACTGAACAATCCCATCCCAGCATCATCGCCGGAGGGTATGACAGAAACCTTTAGGCGGTAGCGAAGGTCGCTTTAATGCCGTCGGCGGCGATCTTGGCGGTGATACGTGCGTGCTCGTCGGCGGAGACGGTTTCGGCCTCGTCGATCAGCATAACGGGAATGCCATCGCGCACGACATAGCGGCGGGTTAGGCGGGGGTTGTACAGCGTGTCCTCTGCCTCAACGTAGAACAGCGGGCCCTTATCTTCAGGGCAAGCCAGGATTTCGAGCAATTTCGGGTTCAGCGCCATAGTTTCAAGTGTAGTTCGGTCAAAACGAAACGGGGGCTAACCTCTTTGGTAAGCCCCCGAGTCAGTTCTTCAGCCCAAGCTTCCGTTCAGCGCAAAGCTGCGGTCTAGAGCAATCTGCCCGTTTGTAACCTTGCCGTTCTCAGCGCAGATCGCTCGAAACGAAAACGTTCGAAACGAAAACGTTCGAAACAAGACGCCAAGCGACATGCTTCAGTAGCGGTAGGTCTCGGCCTTGAAGGGGCCCGACGGAGCGATACCGAGGTACTCGGCTTGCTCATCGGTAACCGGGGTCAAGCGAACGCCCAGGGCTTCGAGGTGCATGCGGGCTACCTTCTCGTCGAGCTTCTTCGGGAGCACGTGTACGCCCAATGCGTAAGCCTCAAGGTTGTTGAAAATTTCCATTTGGGCCAAAACCTGGTTGGAGAACGAGCAGCTCATTACGAAGCTTGGGTGGCCCGTAGCGCAACCAAGATTCACGAGACGACCTTCTGCCAACAGGATTACGGCGTGGCCGTCTTCGAAGACCCAAAGATCGGTTTGTGGTTTGAGCTCAAGACGCTCGATACCCGGCCAACGGGACAGCCCTGCCATGTCGATTTCGTTGTCGAAGTGGCCGATGTTGCAAACGATGGCGTTGTGCTTCATACGGCTCATGTGATCGGCGGTGATCACGCCGGTGTTCCCCGTGGCGGTCACGTAAATGTCGGCGTAAGGCAGCACGTCATCAAGGGTAAGGACCTGGTAGCCCTCCATGACGGCCTGCAACGCGTTGATGGGGTCAATTTCAGTGATGATGACTCGAGCGCCCTGACCCTTGAGCGACTGAGCGGAACCCTTACCAACGTCGCCGAAGCCACACACGACGGCCGTTTTGCCGCCAATCATGAAGTCCGTGGCGCGGTTGATTGCATCAACGAGGGAGTGACGGCAACCGTAGAGGTTGTCGAACTTTGACTTCGTCACCGAGTCGTTCACGTTGATGGCGGGGAACATCAGCTCGCCACGTTCGAACATCTGGTGCAGACGGTGCACGCCAGTAGTGGTTTCTTCCGAGACGCCCTTGATGCCAGCGGCCATTCGGGTCCACTTGGTGGGGTCTTCTTTGAGGGTTTTGGTGAGCAGGCTCAACACGATGGCAAACTCGGCGCTCGAGGCTTCGCCTGGGTCAGGAACTTTGCCAGCCTTTTCAAACTCGACGCCCTTGTGAAGGATCAACGTTGCGTCGCCGCCGTCATCGAGAATCATGTTCGGGCCCGTTGAGCCATTGGCATCGGCAGGCCAGGTCATCATCTGCTCGGTGCACCACCAGAATTCCTCCAACGATTCGCCCTTCCAAGCAAACACGGGCACTCCCGACGGGGCCTCAACGGTGCCCTGGGGGCCGACGGCAACTGCCGCAGCGGCATGATCCTGGGTGGAGAAAATATTGCAGCTAGCCCAACGAACTTCGGCGCCCAACGTGGTAAGCGTCTCAATGAGAACAGCAGTTTGGATAGTCATGTGCAAGGAACCGGAGATACGGGCACCGGCGAGAGGCTTGGAGGTGCCGTATTCCTTACGCAAGGCACGAAGGCCTGGCATTTCGTGCTCGGCGAGGTGAATTTCTTTCCGGCCGAAGGGGGCGAGGGAAAGATCGGCAACTTTGTAGTCCCGGTCGGTGAGGGCGGTGGGTGTCAGCGTGGTCATTTGGATCTCCAGGGTCATATGCTTCGCACTCACCCGATGCGCAGAGCATGGTATGAGTGGAGCAACGGTTGCGATGGGGTCGGTCCCGACCACGGGATGACAGCCCAATGGGCCCGACGAAGGTTCCGAGTGTACTGGCGTTATCTACCCAACCGAGCGAGCCTCACGTCACGCCCTCGCTTCTAGGCGACTCAGACTCAGACTCAGCTTTAGACTCAGCCGACTCAAACTCAGGCGGGTCCGCAGGGTTAGGCCTTGAGCGTGGCCAATCCCGAAATCAGCGTCACAACCTCAGCCGTGTGAGTAGAACATGCATCAGAATCGGCAGCTTCCACGTTGAGGCGCAGGAGCGGTTCGGTATTGGAGGCACGCAGGTTAAACCACCACGCACCCATATCAACCGTAAGGCCATCGAGGTGATCAATACTTGCAGCCTTCGGGGCATAGGCGGCCTGGATACGTTCAATAACCAGCGCCGTCGACGCAACTTTAGTGTTGATTTCGCCCGAGCCTACGTAGCGCTCAAAGGGCTTGCGGAGCTCGCTCAGCTTGGCGTCGGGTCCTGCCTCAGCCAACAACTCCAACACGTGCAACGCCGCGATGATGCCCGAATCCGCACGGAAATTGCCGCGGAAGTAGTAATGCGCCGAGTGCTCGCCGCCAAACACTGCGTCGGTTTCAGCCATCACCGCCTTGATGAAACTGTGGCCCACTCGGGTACGGATTGGGACCCCGCCGCGCTCGGCAATGACTTCGGGAACGCTCTTTGAACAAATGCAGTTGTAAAGAATCTTCGAACCCGGGTGCTTCGCCAGAACCGCGGCCGCAACCATGGCCGTAGTGGTAGAGCCGGAAACCGGTTGGCCTGCTTCGTCGACGAGGAATACCCGGTCAGCGTCGCCGTCAAAGGCCAAACCAACATCGGCGTGCGACGATTTCACCATCGCTTGAAGGTCGCGAAGATTTTCAGGCTGAATAGGGTCGGCTGGGTGATTGGGGAAGGTGCCATCAAGCTCGGGGTACAGCATTTGCAAGTCGAGTGGCACCCGGCCCAATACCGCAGGCACGACCAGTCCACCCATACCATTGGCAGTGTCAGCGACCACACGCAGTCGCTTGGCTTGTGCTGCACTGTCGATCAACGCCGTGTCAACAAAGGACAACGCATGCGTTGCGAACTCATCAAGAAGCGACTGCTCCGTAAGCACCCCCGCCTCCTCACCGGTTTTGGCCCCCCAGGGGATCGATCCGTCGAGCAGACCCGCAGCGAGATCCCGCACGTCCATAAGCCCGGAATCTTCAGCAATGGGAGCGGCTCCGGCCAGACACATTTTGATACCGTTGTAGGCCGCAGGGTTATGCGATGCTGTGAACATGGCTCCAGGGATGCCCATGGTGCCGCTGGCGAAATACATCATGTCGGTGGAAGCCAAGCCGATTTGGATCACCGAACATCCTTCCCCACAAGCGCCCTCAGCGAACGCAGCACTGAGCACCACGCCGGTTCCCCGCATGTCTCGGGCGACGACAATCCTGGGTGCCTGGGTAAACCGAGCAAATGCTGCGCCGACGGCTTTGGCCATTGGTGCGTCGAAGTGTTCGGGTGAAAGTCCACGAACGTCATAGGCCTTGAAGATGCCACAGAACCGCTCCAGAGGGGCAAGGTGGGCATTTGAGGTTGGATTTTTCGGATTTGCGCTCATGGTGTCTCTGATTCTCCCGGCAACGACGACTATCGAATCACGGTAGCGCGTCGCCAAATTCGATGGGTCACCATACTGTCCAGCCGGTCAATGGTGGAGCATCGCTCTCGGTGATCTACGTCCGGACTCGGGAGAAAGGTTGAGAAGTCCGGACCCGGGACAAAGGTTGAGGAGTCCGGACTCTTCATCTCTGGCGGGTCCCAACTCCGCTGCACTTCGAGTCCCGCCACAACGTCCTTTCCGACCGGCAAGTACGGATCAGGCACTCAAGCAGAGTCTGACCGCCTCGGCTCGACGTTCCAAACTTACGGGCTCGAATCACGATCCGAAACGAAAAAGGTGTGTTTTTACTGCATTGCGCCAATGCGACGTAGTCCAAGCGACAGCGAGAAGCCCCTTTCGTTGAGGGTTCTCGCTGGCTGAGGATCATTTCCGCTTAACCAGCTGAGGTGCCGTTTAGGCTTTTGCTATGTCGCAAGACCTTCTCACGCCCGCGCCCACGAACGCAGATGCCACGCAACGGGGTGGTGAAACTCCCATCGCTCATGAGACCTCCACGGCCGGTCCTGTAGCGAGGCTGTCCATCGGTTCGGGAGCAGGGCGACTTTTTCGTGACCCTGTCGGAGTCCTGAGCTTCGCCGTGCTGTTCATTGGCACCCTGATTGTGTTCTGGAAAATGCACGGCATGAAGTTGCCAAGCGAGATCAGCCGTGAAAAAGCGCAGGCGCTCGGCAAGGCCGTCAAAGGCCCCGATTTGGCCACCTCGATCCTTGACTGGATTCGCCCATGGCTGTGGGGTCGAGGCGACATGCTCAAACCCTCCACCGCAACCGGAGGCGATATGGGCGCACACGTTTGGTCAGCCGATTTTGTGGCCCGAGGTCTGTTCCCGAAAGGTCGCCTCACCGGTTGGTCCGACGATTGGATGTTCGGCATCCCCGTACTGAACTTTTACTTTCCGTTACCCACCCTGGTGATTGCTGCACTGGGGAAAATCATCGGCGCGGGCGTTGCCTTCAAATTCATAACGGCACTTGGTATTTTGACCCTCCCGACCGCCGCTTGGGCTTCAGGACGTTTTGCCAAACTCCCCCGCCCCATTCCCACCCTGATGGGTCTCGCTGCCTTCATCTTTTTGTTCGGCCGCAACTACGACTTGTTTATCTACGGCGGCAACATCTTGTCCACAATGGCTGGCGAGTTCTCGTTCTCTATTTCCCTTTCGCTAGCCGTGCTGTTTTTGGGGATGTACGTACACGTCCTACGCACCGGTGAGCATCGCGGACGAACCGCCGTTGTACTTGCATGCACCGGGCTGTGTCACCTTCTCCCTACCATGTGGGCAGGAGCTACTGCGTTACTACTCACACTGGCCTTTCTCGACGGAACCAAACTCAAATTGCGGAACGCATCGAAGTTCCTGGCCATCCTGGGCGGAGCCGTTGGTCTTGCAGTGTTGGTGGTCTTCGTGAGTGATTTGCAGCACGCCATCGTGGTGGTTGGCGGGGCGACGTTTGCCCTCGCCGTTATCGACCAGATTGCTTCCCGGCGCGGCGTCAGCGCCTGGACCTTCAATTTGCCCCAACTGCGCGATGCCTTGCTCACCCTTGGTTGTGGTGGTGCGCTGGCCGGATTTTGGATTGTGCCGTTTTACAAAAATATTCCGTACACAAACGATATGGGCTGGGAAAAATCGACCCGGTACGTGAAATTCCTGTTTCCGTTTTGGCAGGGCAAAGGCAACAAGCCGCCCGCTGATTCGCAAGTCATCGCCGTGGTAATGATTTTTGCTGCCATCGCCGCCATCGCCGCTTTTGGGTCGCTCGCAAGAGCCATGATCAACCGAGCCAAATCCCACGGCGCTTGGACCCCATTCGCTGGACCTCTGTCGGTCATCGTAAGCACGCTGCTTGGTTTGGTGTTGGGCCTCAACAAAGGGACATGGCAGGCCGGCGCGTTGGGTCTGGCCGCTGGGTTGATCCTGTCCTTCGTGGTGATGATTATCTTGGCCGAACCAACTTGGTGGCAAAAGATCTTCCTTGCCATTCCCGTTGGCGTTCTCGCGTTCGCGACCGCCTTGCTGTGGGGTTACACGAAAACGACAAAAACTGTTGTCAACGGTGCAGAAACCATTTCCAAAACAAACTCGAGTGGTCCGGCGTGGATTGTCTTAGCGGGTGCGCTCTGCATCATGGCTCTGTTGATCCTGGCTGCGGTAAACAACCTAACCTATGAACGTTGGGGGGTGGCTTGGGGTTCAATGATTGCCGCTTGCTCGGCTCTGTTCGTATTGGCTCCGCAGTTTCGCCTATGGAATGCACGTGTACTTCCTTTCTGGTTTACCTCGCTCTGCCTCTACGGTGCCTATGGCGCGGCGAAAGCAGCCAGTGGAATCTCACACGCCGCACGCTGGTACGGTGAACCGCGCCGAACGTTTCCACACGCTTCGAAGTGGGGTATCGCCGCGGCTGGCGCCTACGTATTCGTCGCGGTTGGCCTCCCGCTCAACTTGGTGCCAAACGGCCTCCCCATAACCAAGGTCAACAAGGGTGCGATTGGTTTGCAGTTGGCAGGAAAGACGACCGACTCAAGCCAAACCACGGGATGGTCGGGATACAACTACAAGGGCTATGAGGGTCAGGGGCCTTGGAAGGAATACAAGGCACTTATGGACGAGGCGAAACGGGTTGGCGAACAAAACGGTTGCGGACGGGCCATCTACGAATACGAAGACACCAAACTTGGTTCGTTCGGCACGACACTGTCGCCCATGCTCTTGCCGTTCTGGACCAAGGGTTGCATTGGCTCCGTTGAAGGCGTGTACTTCGAATCGTCGGCCTCCATGCCGTACCACTGGCTCAATGCCGCACTCATCACTGCACCAACCACCAACGACGACAAGGGAGTAAAAAAGTATTCAGGTCCCTCAAATCCACAACGCGATTTGCCGTACGCGTCCTTTGATTTAGCTCGTGGCATTAAGAAACTTCAAGCCGGTGGCGTTCGTTACTACCTTGCTCTCACCGACATCGCGAAGACCGCTGCTGCGTCAATTCCTGAGCTCAAGAAGGTTGGGCAATCTGGCGTGTTCGTGTTTTACGAAATCGCCAATTCCGAGTTGGTAAGCCCACTTAACGAAGAACCGGTCAAAATCACTGGAATCGACGACGACCAATACGGTGGCTGGCTCGATGTTCAAGTCGATCAATACAACAACCCCGATCAGTACCCGCAGACCCTGGTGTGGAGCGGGCCGAAGTCATGGTCAAGCATGCGAGCAACGGTGAAGCATCCCGAAAACACCAGAACCTTTGGCTCTGGAGTTTCCAAGGTCGCAACCCTTTCACGCAAACCACTGCAACCGGTGGTGGTGAGCAACATCAAGAAAAACAACGTCGACATATCATTTACCGTTGACAAGATTGGTGTGCCGGTATTGGTCAAAACCAGCTTCTTCCCAAACTGGACCGCACACGGCGCCAAAGGTCCGTACCGTTCGATGCCGAACTTCATGCAGGTCATCCC
>JAYTWN010000498.1:0-3174 GCA_043743435.1 Acidimicrobiia bacterium | reverse complement strand
CAAGCGAACTACTGAGTTCCGCTGGCCAATCCTCGCCTGAGTGCTCGGTAGTTGGGGTACACCAGGCCTTCGGTGACGTAACCCGCAGTAACCAGTTCTTCGTGGAAGCGCGGGAGGTTGCGCCACGGGACACCGGCATCGACGTGATGGGCGATATGCCAACCGGTGTTGTACGGCACCATCCAAAACCGAGCCCACACGCTTTGACGGACATGATGCGTTGTGATGCGCTCGTCTTTGGAGTTACCCATGCCGCCGTGTTCAGCAATGGCCCGCAAACGGTTGATAACTCGCCACGTGGTCATCCACGGCAGAAACCACATCACTAGCCACGCCCACCACGCAACGGTGAATCCAAGGGCTACGGCCAAGATAATCTGCGCACAGATGATTCGGATGACCCCTTTACGGGCGAGCGGCTTGTTCAAACCACCAAGAATCGATCGAACAATTTTGTAACCGGATTCGCCAGAAATATCACGTCGAAGCCGTCGGCGTAGGGTTGGTCTGGTTACCGGGTATCCGGCGTACAGAGTTTTGTCGGGCTCGTTGGGGCCGAGTGGATCACGATGGTGGGCCATATGCGATCGTCGGTAACCCTCTTGTGACGCAAAGGAAAACGGGGCGATGAACCAGTTGGAAATCAAGTCATTCCACTTTTGCGTAGCGAACAACAATCGATGTGTTCCCTCATGCGACAAGATCCCGAACAACGCGTGTGCTCGCCCCTGATGGATAAACGCAGGAACCCACAGCCACCACCAACCGGTGCGGCCCACAACTTGGCTCACCACAATCAGCGGTCCAAAGGCCTGCACCCACGCCATCGCTACGGTTATGGCGTTACGCCACGAAACGATATGTCGAAGCTCATTGCGCAACTCCGGCACAGCAACACCACTCGCGCTTAGGCGCTGTGTTGGAAGAGTCAACGGCAGCAGTGTTGCATCTGGGATCATGGTTGCCGTCATGGTTTATACATTACTGATTTCGAACGGATGATGTCAATTCGTAATGTCCCCCTTTGGGAGACAACACTTTGGGAGACAACACTTTGGGTGACGACCAAGCCATGAACCGATCACTGACGGCCCGCTCCGTAATCGCCTCAACCCTGCTCGGCACGCACCCGCCCGTCCTTTCCGCCCGAGTCCTCGTACGGTCAGGAGCCATGTTCGGCATTTCCGAAGGGACCGTCCGCGTAGCCCTCACTCGGATGACCAACGCTGGAGAACTCTCGACCGACGGAAACGGACGTTACGAACTGATCGGCCACCTTCGCAACCGACAACACCGCCAAGACGAAAGCAGAAGCGGTGTGAACGATTCGGCGAACGGAAAACGGTGGGATGGCGAATGGGAAATGGCGGCAGTAGTGGGAGAGGGTCGAACAGCCGCTGAACGGACCGAACTACGAGTGGCCATGGGGCGTCTGCGCCACAGCGAATTGCGTGAAGGCTTCTGGCTTCGTCCGACGAACCTGGCGGCGAATCGCCTTGCTGCGGACCGGGCCGTCGCCGATCAGTGGACCATTGCATTCAGCGGCCGACCCAACGATGCAAAAGCAGTCGCTCGGCAACTTTGGGATCTCCCTGCATGGTCGGGCGCCTCGTTAGATTTGCTCCGCCAACTACGCAACGGCGTAACCGATCTCCGTAAAACCGGAGCAAAACCACGCTGTGGGGACTCACTCGCTCAGTGGTTCACCACGAACGCCACCGTTCTGCGACACCTCCAAGCCGACCCCCTCCTGCCAACAACACTTCTCCCCTCCGATTGGCCCGGCAAACAATTACGAGATACTTTCGAAACCTTCGATACGGCATTCCTCGAACGCTGGCGAGCCTGGCTTCACGAGTAGTTCTCATGCGTTTACGTGCTGCGTTACGCACTCACTCAGATATGCGGCTTTTCTCTTATGGAGAACCTCTTCGTATGATTTCATTGCATTCAACTTGTGTTTTGTGAGGAACTTCCGTTAAATTGCGCCCATGAGCGAAACACTCCTGGAATCTGCCAGCCCCAGCATGCTGTTGAGTTTCACCGGCTCCAACGTTCGATCTTTCCGCGAACCGTTCACCATCTCGATGCTGGCCACTCGCATGTCTGAACCATCCGTCGGCCGACCCATCCCGTGGCGTGAAGGCGGCCAACCACTCGACGTACTTCCCGTAGCGCTCGTCCTCGGGTCCAACGCTTCCGGAAAGTCCAACTTTTTACGAGCCATGGCCGATCTTCGCTCGCTCGTCCTGCACTCTTTCCGGAGCGGCGATCCGACCGGCGGGGTCCCGCGTCGACGGTTCTTGCTCGACGACGAATCAGCGAAGTCGCCAACGTCATTCGAGATCGACCTAGTGCTTCACGGAATTCGACACGTCTACAGCATCGCTGTGAACGACGAGTGCGTCGTAACCGAACGGACCGTTCGATTCCCCAAAGGCAAAGAGTCGCTTCTCTTTAGCCGTGACAAAGACAACGTCGAGTTCGGCCCCGCCATGAAAACACGCGGTCGACTCATCGCCGAACTGCTCCGACCAAACGCTGCCTTCCTTTCAACAGCTGCCGCCACCAACGACGAAACTCTGCTGCCATTGTTCAAATGGTTCTCCCGGAACCTTTGGATCGCCGAAGCACGCAACCGCCACCTACGACTCGCTCGATCAGCCGAGATGTTCAATGACCCCGCAACTGCGAAGCGAGCACGAGCGCTCCTACAAGTCGCCGACCTCGGCGTCACCGGCGTAACCAAAAAACCAATCGACCCCGAAACGCGCGACCGGATCAAACGTGCAGTTGCCATCCTCAACGGCCGCGAAGGTCAAGAGACCACGACCGAAGAGAACTTCAAAGTCGAGGAATTCGGCATCGCGCTCCAACACCGCGCCGGAGACCATTCTTGTGAACTCGACAACAACGACGAGTCGCTCGGAACGCTCGTATGGCTCGGACTTCTCGGCCCCGTGCTCGACGCGCTCGATCAAGGCCGCGTGCTCCTAGCGGACGAACTCGACGCAAGCCTCCACCCGATCCTCGTCGAGCGAATCGTCAAGCTGTTCCAGAACCCCGAGACGAACCCGAACCGCGCTCAGTTGATTTCCAACGCGCACGACCTGAACCTGGTGAACTCAACGAGCGATCGTCGACTCGTCGGCCGTGACCAAGTCTGGTTCACCG
>JAYTWN010000497.1:0-4388 GCA_043743435.1 Acidimicrobiia bacterium | reverse complement strand
CTACCGCTCGCTTAAGCGTTACCAACTTCGGTAAACCATTCGCCGGTTCCCCAAACAAATCACTGCTACTAAGCCGGATCGACAATGATCAGAACCATGGCTTTTCCCTCCACCCTCGACCGACGCGCCGTTCTTGGAGGCGCTGCGACCACTTTTATCATGGCCGCCATCGGTGTGGTCGTTGCGCTAGCACTGGGTCAAGTTCTGAATTGGGACAAGCAATCAAAATCATTGTTGATGACCGTGTTTTTGCTCGCCGGTTGCATGCTCGGCGGCTTTCGCTCCGGCCTACTGTGCCCGTTGGCACCGTTGAGTAACGGGGCTGGCGCCGCTGCACTGGCCTATGCCCCGCTCGCCATTATCCAGCGGATCCTCTTTGGTAAGTCGATCAACGTGTTATCGATTCTTTTCGCCACGTTTATCGCTGCATCCTTTGGCGTGTTTGGCGGCTTGGTTTCGAACCAGGCCAACCAAACTCGCCGAAACAAGGAATAGCACAAACTTTGCCGGCCACGTCGGTCAAGCGTCTGTCAAGCCGCTGGCTGACAGGCAGGTGGGTGGGAAGACAGAGAGGCAGACGACAGCAGGTGGAACGAGCGTTTAGCGGGCTGACCAGATGGCGTGGTTCACGTGGTTTTCGAGCAGTTCCTGGCGTCCAGAAACTGGGGCTGGGTCTACTCCCCCGGCGGTTGCTTTATCGGCCAGTTTTGCCAACGTTGCTTTACCGTTGAGGATGTCCTGTCCAGCCTTTGAGGACCATCCCGAGTAGCGCGTATCCCGAGCATTTTCCAGAACGCGCGATTCGAGCAATTCGGCAGCCACCAACAGCGACTGAGCCAACGTGTCGATGCCGCCGATATGGCCGTGGAATAGGTCAGTGCGGTCCATTGATTGACGACGAAGTTTGGTGTCGAAGTTGAACCCGCCGGAGGTGAATCCACCGTGGCGAAGAATTTCATACACGGCCAGCGAGAGCTCTTCAACGGAGTTGGGGAATTGATCGGTGTCCCAACCATTTTGCATGTCGCCGCGGTTGGCATCGATGGAACCAAAGACGCCGGAGTCGATAGCCGTAAGCACTTCGTGGTGGAACGAATGCCCGCCGAGCGTTGCATGGTTCACTTCGAGGTTGACAAAGTACTCACCCTTGAGATCGTAACGATCAAGGAATCCAGCCACTGTTGCGGCATCGTAGTCGTATTGGTGTTTGGTGGGTTCTTGGGGTTTGGGTTCGATGAGAAGCATGCCTTTGAAACCGATTTTGCGTTTGTGTTCGGCGACCAGCGTAAGGAAGCGTCCGAGTTGGTCGGCTTCTTGACGGAGACGGGTGTTCAGCAAGGTTTCATAGCCTTCTCGTCCGCCCCACAGCACGTAGTTTTCGCCACCCAAATCTTTGGTCGCTTGCATCATGTTGCGAACTTGACCCGCAGCGTAGGTGAAGACCTCAGGATTGGGATTGGTGGCGGCACCGGCGGCATAACGGGGGTGCGAGAACAGGTTCGCCGTTCCCCACAAAAGCTTCACGCCCGTTTCGGCTTGCTTCCGCGCTGCCCGTTCGACGAGCACGTTCAGATTGGCCGCGGATTCAGCGAGGGTTGTGCCTTCCGGGGCCATATCAACATCATGGAAGCAGTAGTACGGGGTGCCGAGTTTTTGGAAGAACTCGAACGCGGCGTCTTGTTTCGCGAAGGCAGCCTTCATGGGTTTTGCGCCTGCTGCTAGCCATGGACGGTCAAAGGTTCCGGCGCCGAACACGTCGGAGCCAGGCCAGTTAAAGGAGTGCCAGTAGCAAACGGCGATGCGAAGGTGATCCTCCATACGTTTCCCGGCAACTATGCGATCTGGGTTGTAGACCCGGTAGCCGAGGCCACCTTTTGGATCGGTTCCGGCGAAGGCGACTGGCTTGGGGATGTCAGAAAAGAACGAAGGCACAGACCGAATTCTATCGGCCGATTCAAAGAGACGACCAACATGTCCCCGATGATTAATCCCATATCAGGGTTTATGTCAGGGCATTCTTTGGCTACCAGGCCCAAAGATGAAAAAACTCCAGTACTGTCCTACCTCGATCCACAACAAAAGGGGTAAACCAAATGGGATTTTTCGATTTCGCAAAAAATGCTGGCGCCAAGCTAGGAATTGGTAAGAGCACAAGCCAGGAGAACGCCGAGAAGCTTGCCGCTGCGGCCAAGGTTGCTGCCGAAAAGGCTGCCGCTCAAGCTGCTGCGGTTAAGTCGGCTAAGGAAGCTGCTGTTGCCGTGAAGTCGGCTCAGGATGCTTTCAGCCGCACTGCCGCTGAGAAGGTTCATACCGATGCCATCGCTGCCGCTCGCGTTGCCAAAGCCGCTGCAGATGCCGCTTCGGCAGAAATGCATGCAGAAGCCACCAAGTCGACCGAGCTTGAGGATTTCGTTGGCAAGCTTGGCTTGAACGTAAAGAATCTCGACATCCGTTTCGACAACGGTTGCGCCATTGTTTCGGGTCAGTGCGCAACCCAGGCTGACCTTGAGAAGGTTGTTATGGCAGTAGGGAACGTTGGCGAAGTTGACCGCGTGATTGAGCTTATGGGCGTTGACACTGCAGCCGCAGAGCCAGACAGCACCGAGTATCACACCGTAGTTAGCGGAGACAACCTTTCAAAGATTGCCAAGCACTTCTATGGCGATGCCTCCAAGTACCCAGTGATCTTCGAGGCGAACCGCCCAATGTTGAAGGATCCCGACGCAATCTTCCCCGGCCAGATGCTTCGCATTCCCGCTTTGGACTAACTGTTCACGTTTTTCTGTTCACGTTTTTCTGTTCACGTTTTCTGATCGGCTCGTTGCAGTCGAACTGAATCGAAAGGGCTGGGCACCACTTCGGTGTCCAGCCCTTTGATTTTTGCTCGGTTATTTGCCCGAGTTGGTTGCTTGATCGTGTGGACGTCGATGTTGGATACCCTGCATCTCGCCTGTTTGCGCCAAGCTGTTTGCATCGACTTGTTTGACCCGAGTCTGCACGACCAGACGAGCGCTCAGCGCTCGTCGACCTTTGCTGAACCGGGCCGGGCTGGGCCGGGGCCGGAATCAGACTTCGACCTCAGCGCACTGTTTTAGGAGACTTCGATGCCGACGGTGTGATAGCCAGTAGCGCCATCAGGGGCGACGGGCGCGCGGTCAGCGATTTGTACCTGGCCGTTCAGATCGATGGCTCGTACTCGCACGATGTAGCGGCCAGGTTTGGCGTCCCAGGCCAGTTTCCATTGCTTCCAGGTGTCGATGGTGCCTTCGGCGGCCAGTTCACATTCCCGCCAAGGCCCTTCGTCGAACTGCACTTCGACGGCTTTGATGCCCGTGTGCTGTGCCCAAGCGATACCGGCGATAGGCACCATTCCGGCTTTGACGTTTTGTGATCGCGTTGGCACATCAATACGTGAACAGATCTTTATGGGGGCAATGGCTGACCAGCCTCGGGGAATCCAGTAGCCCTGGTCTTCTTCGAAGGTGGTGAGTTTGATGTCGGCAAGCCATTTCACGGCTGATACGTACCCATAGATTCCGGGAACCACTAAGCGTGCAGGGAAACCGTGCATAAACGGTAGCGGTTCGCCATTCATGGCAATGGCAATCATGGCTTCACGTCCGTCGAGGGCTACGTCTAGTGGAAAACCTGCGGTGAATCCATCAGTGGACGTAGCAAACACTTGATCCGCTCCGGCCTGTACGCCAGCTTCTTTCAACACGTCGGCGAGGCGAACTCCGGTCCATCGAGCATTGCCGACGAGGTTTCCCCCGATTTCGTTCGACACGCACATAAGTGTGCAGTCGTGTTCGATAAGCGAGCGTTTGAGGAGATCGTCGAAGGTGAGGGTGAGTTCTTTGTCGACCATACCGCTGATGCTCATTTGCCACGTTTTGGCATCGAGTCGCGGGATGACCAGCGCAGTGTCGATCCGATAAAAATTGTTGGCAGGAGTCAGGTAAGCCTCTGCTCCAACCAATCCAAATGCTGGCGCGGTTTCTACCGCTGAAGCTGCAAAGGTCGCAGAGTTTGCAGGGGTACCGGTAGCAACCGGGGGTTTCGCAGCGACGGCCGCAATGGTGGTCGCTGAACCACCCGACCCCGAAACGGTTGCGCCGGTTGGTGTGGCTTTTGGCAACACAATGGCGTTGCGGGAGGCTGCTGCTTCTGGAGAACCTTGAAGTTTTCGGCCCAACGTTCCAAACACCGCGGGGCCTGCGGCAATTGCTGCGGAGAGGGTCAGAAACCGACGTCGGTCGAGCCCCTCGCCTACCGAGACCGATCGACGGCCGAAGAACAGCCACAGCAACGCCACAACCACGATTGCTGCGATCACGATCGGAAGCAAGTCGCCGACCGAGGGGGATCGTCCACCCAGCGCTGCTGCC
>JAYTWN010000496.1:0-11919 GCA_043743435.1 Acidimicrobiia bacterium | reverse complement strand
GTGGGGAGAACGAAAGAAGGACTTGCCGCTCTCGATGCGGTCCGACCTAAAGTCATGGCTATCGGCCAGCCAATGCTGATCGCAACATCGTTGATCTGGGAAGCACTTGCCGTCTGCCAAGCCGGTCGGCCCGCAGAAGCTGAAGCGCTCATCCTTCGTGCCCTTGCGGACAATGCGCTCGGTTCGTTTCATCGGACGACAGGTGCGGTTACGGTCCCGAGGTTTCTCGGGGATGGCGCGGGCTACAACGCGGTGACGCAACCCGAAATGCTGGTCTGGCCAAAGCGCGGCGAGACGGCGAGGCATTCGCTGCCGAAGCGTACTCACTTCTGGGGGCAGTGGCAGTTCTGCGACATGATCCCAACGAAGCCCGCCGACGTGTTGACGGATGGCTTGCAGGGTCGGCAAACGACTCAACGCTTACCAAGACACCAGGTTTACTTATCGGTGCCCAAGCCGCGTTTCTGGCTGGTGATCTGGCCGACGCTGAAGCCCGATCGGTAAAGTTGATCGAATGGGCAACTGAACATGGCGAAGTTTTGTATCGATACCGAGCATTGGTGACGCTCGCTGCGGTCCAACTGCTGCGCAGCGAAACCACTGTTGCCGAAGCATCCGTTCGCGAAGCGATAAGTGCGCATTTGGAATTTGGTAACCACATCGCCCTGCCGGAAGCTATCGAACTATTAGGAGCAATCGCTGCGAAGTGTGGGGATGGGATGCAAGCAGCTCGATTGTTTGGTGCCTCCTCTGCCATGCGCGTACTAATGGAAACCCCGTTGAGTGTTCCCTTTGATTCTCTAGTGAATGAGGGAGTGGACTTGGCTCGTGCAATTGTTGGGCCAGCTCAGTTCGAAGCGGCCCTCGCTGGTGGTTCGGCGCTCAAACATGACGAGGTTGTTGCTTACATCGAGCGCACTCGGGGTTCGCGAGGCAGACCGAGTATCGGCTGGAACAGTTTGACTCCAACAGAGCTACAAGTCGCTGAACTTATCCGAGAAGGTCTCACCAATCGCGAGATTGCCCAGCGTTTGTTAATGGGTGCCGAGACCGTGAAGACCCACCTCTCGCACATATTTTCCAAACTCGACATTTCCAGACGATCGCAACTGGCAACCATGGCCATTCAACACATTGGTAAACAGAAAGGGATTTCATGAGCACGCTTCCCCACATCAAAACCGTTGTGATGCTGATGCTAGAGAATCGGTCGCTTGACATGATGCTCGGCTGGCTTCACCGTGATGGGCTCGCAGTGAACCTAATCCCATCGGATTCCCTTCCCCCACATTTCGACGGAATTCCAGCCGACGCGGTGAACTACCGAAGCAGTTGGCCCGGTGAACCCAAACAGGCGTGGAGGCCAACGGAGGGTTTTGCCTTTCTCGGAGCCCAGCAATGGCGAGCACCTCGGTGGGATCCAAACGAGGGAATGGGAAACGTACGTATACAGATGTATGGGGATCAAGATGGCATCATCGGAGATCGTGCATGGGGTGACGAAGCGCCGATGCAGGGCTTCGCCTGGGACTTCCCGGCAATGAACCCAACCGCCATTGGTGAAGTGATGGGCGGTTACACCGAAGCCGAGATCCCGGTCCTGTACGGGCTCGCCAAACACTTCGCGGTATCAGACCGATGGTTTTCACCGGTCCCAACCGAGACGTATCCGAACCGGGCGTTCTCACTCTGTGGAACCTCCGGTGGCGTGGAAAATGATTTGCCCATCGATCAGATTTTTGAGCAGGACACGATCTTCAATGGTCTTTGTCACCAACACGTGAGTCCAAACTCAGCAAAGGAATGGGCGATCTATTGGCAAACCAACGAGAACGCCATCGGACGCAAACCAGGACAGCATGGGCTCACCGAAACACGGTTCTCTGGAGTGCAGCGGGCGCTTGTGGATTCGGCGGGAAAAGGAAGCGTTCGACCATTTGACTCGTTACTTGAGGCATCGCGGGCGGGCGAAGACATTCCCGAGTTTTGTTACATCGAACCCTGGTGGGGAGGTGGGATTGGGTTTCCGAATGGAGATGACTTTGTTGGTTTCCAAGGTAACGACTATCACGCACCGGGTTGGATCGGGCCAGCTGAATACGACCTCAACGAGCTCTACGAAGCACTCATACATTCGAAACAGTGGCCAGACATGCTCTTCATCATCACCTTCGACGAACACGGAGGTTGTTGGGATCATGTTTCACCACCGGCTGCTGCAAATCCTGACGGAATCAACGGCGCATCTGGGTTTGGATTTGACCGCATGGGCCCTCGAGTTCCCGCAATTCTGGTGTCACCCTACGTTCAGCCTCGAACGGTCTTCCGTCCGCCGAGTTCTTCCGTGGCGGCCTTCGATCACACCTCAATCATCAAAACGGTTCTGCGGTGGGCGGGCACCGATGAGTCGTTTATTGCCGGGATGGGCAAGCGCGTGGCGGAGGCACCAACGTTTGATTCGGCGCTCAACGCCAAGCGATCAACGGTTGATCCCCCGCATTTCACCGTTCCGAATCAGTATCGCACCCAGGGTGGAAAAAAGGGTTACCACCATTTGCCAAAATGGGCCGAGGAGCTTTCTATCGACGATCATCGAATTGCCCTGAGTGCGGCAAGTCAAACCGAAGGCGGGCTCAGCGTCGACGGGTATCTTTCCGCGCTCGAACAACGAGCCTCAACGAGAGGTGAACACCAACAGGAGTAGGACCTTCGAACGGAGGGCACCAGGATTACCCGGCTCCAACGCCCGAATCAAACTGCTCTCACGCGTTCACTTCCTCCAGAACGAAGAGCTACCAGGCGTAGGCCTCAGGGGCTGTTCCGCCTGGCCCGGGGAAGATGGCATCCAATCGGGTCATGGTTTCGGCATCGAGTTTGATTTCGAGCGCTCGCAGTGATGCGCCGTCGAGTTGGCCGAGGGTTCGTGGGCCAATGATGGGGCTGGTCATGATTGGTCTCCACTCAACGACTGCCAAAGCGATGGTTGACTAACAATCCATGTTTGGGTGAGCGCATTTGCGAGCGGGTCAGATTTGGACACCGTTGGACGAAAACTTCTTGAGGCCAATATGCACTTACCCGCCGCAAATTGCGCACCAGCAAAGAATCCAACATACATATGCGCACATAGCTCTAAAGACGGGGAATTCACATTGGTCATCGCTTGAAGGCTGTTTCCGTCGCTATCGGAGCGGAGGCAACGCTGTGGCCTCAACCGTGCTCTTCCACAACCATTCTCCTGAATCAGAAATCACGGCTTCGATAGGCTGAGAGTGATTCGCCAAAGCTCGTCATGCCGGAGCGATTGGGGGAGTGTCAGCTGATAAGGGTTACCCTCACGGCTTTGCCCGCAGCGAACACCAAAGTCGTGATGTCGCCAAGGTCGGAGGTGAGAATTTCGTCGCCGTCGATTGCCAGTTCGACTATCCCGGCGTCAATGACGTCCGACGTTCTGGACCTTGCCAGCAGCAAACCGGAGTTTCGTGCTCGCTCCTGAGTGAGCTGCACTTCTTCGACAGTTCGCAGCAGAGAGGTGAGCCGGGCTTGCTTGGCTCCGTTCCGCCAGACCTGTGCGACTACTCCCGTGGTCGTTTTCAGCCGGATCCGCTGGTTAGCTGCACGGTGAATGAACGCTTGCATCTGGAGACTGTTGCGCTCATGAGCAATCAAGGCGCCAGCATCGAAGATGTAGCTCACGCTGCCTCGCGCCCTTTTTCATTATGGCCAAGCGCTCCGGACGCAGAATGCGCTTCTGCGATCAGGCGATTAACTTCTTCGTTGCTTAGAGCACCGAATTTCACTGCGTCAGAAGCAACGAGTTCTTCAAGAGCAAACTGCCGGGCACGCTGAATGGAGGCTTCAGCAATCCAGCTCGACACGCTCACCCCTTCTTTCGACGCCGACGCGCGAATAGTCTCGGCAAGCTCTGCTTCCAATGAAATAGACAGTTTCTCTGACTTCATACCTTGATGCTACCATGGTAAGCAACGCTACGCAGTGCCAGAAGAGTGCCAAACGTTGGCCTGGGTGGTTAGTCGACTTGAGTGCCAAGCCTACGATTAGGCGATGAGTCTCAGTATCTCGATCACAATAGACATCGTTCATCGTTGAGTACTCCTCCGTTCGCTCATTATTAGTTGGAGTGGGACAGCCATAGCTGTTGAACAGGGATTTGATTTACTGACACGGAAAATCAAGATTTCGGGGAATTTCGAAGAAATGTTGTCGGGGGCTGTCGATCTGGTCGAGGCGTTACGTCATAGGTGCAGAAGCAGGAAACGCCTGCCTCGCCAAAAGCGAAAGCCACCTGGAGGACCCAACATGTCGAAGCCAGCACCACTCAGCGTTACCGTCAGCAAAGTAATTCCAACGGGTGCCGAGGCCCTTTACGATCTCGTTTCCGACATCACCAGCATGCACAAGTTCAGCCCTGAGAACACCGCCGGTGTTTGGCTCAAAGGTGCGACTGGCCCCGCCGTTGGTGCGCAGTTCAAGGGCACAAATCGTCTCGGCAAGGCCAACTGGTCAACCAAGCCCACGGTGACCGCAGCTGATCGCGGGAAGCACTTCGCCTTTAAGGTTCCCGGTGCCGCACAAACGGTGTGGAGCTACCAGTTCGAGACCGTTGAAAACGGAACCCGAGTGACTGAGTCAATGAGCCAAGTAAAGGCATCACCAGCCATCATCCGCTTCATTCAGCGCCGCAACGGCGTAAACGACCGGGCCGCCAACCTTCGCGACGCCATGTCAACCACGCTCGATCGCCTCGCCGGTGCCGCAACTCAGCATGTTGGCGCTTAACCAAGCCTCTCCCCAGCAACGAGAGAATCACCCACAAAGCTCCAACAAACCTTGGTGAAATAGCCAGCAAACCAAGTACCAAAACACTAACTTCTTCCAAATTCAACTTCCAAAAATCCAACAACACCAACGAGAAAGAAACACTCCAATGGAATACATGATTCTTCTTAACTCAGACGAAAGCTTCGAGATCCCTGGCCCAGGCCAACCCGGATTCGACGAGATGATGGGCGAATGGTTTGCCTACAACCAGAAGCTGATTGACGGCGGCCACTGGATCTCCGGCGCAAGCCTGGCCCCAACA
The DNA here is from genome assembly GCA_043743435.1 of Acidimicrobiia bacterium. Classification (GTDB taxonomy): domain Bacteria; phylum Actinomycetota; class Acidimicrobiia; order Acidimicrobiales; family JANYDT01; genus JANMZO01. Next base: position 6,815 of record JAYTWN010000496.1, on the reverse strand, counting down.
ACCACGGCCACCACAATCCACAAAACCTTCGACGGCGAGCCCACCCTCACTGACGGCCCATACGCGGAAACCAAAGAACAGCTCGGCGGCTACTACCTCATCAGTGCTAAAGACCTCGACGAAGCAATCGCACTCGCCACGGCCATTCCGATTCCCGTTGGTTCGTTCGAAGTCCGCCCCGTCGCCTTTCGGCCCGACGCTGCGTAAAAAGAAACGAACGGCAAGTGAGCATCGCCAAATGAGTCCACGATCCGGCTTGCCGGTCGGGAAGGACGCACTGGTGGGGCTCAAAGTGAAGCGGAGATGGGCCCGCCAGCGATCAAGAGTCCGCAGATTGCGAACCAAGGTTTGAGAAATGCGAGGATGCAATACTCCTTCCAAACGATCCACAAATCCGATTGCACCTAGGTTCCAAAGATGGTTGATGCACCACGAACAACTGAAGTTTCTGAGGGGGTCACTCGGATGGCACGTGAGGAGAGTGGGCGTGTGCTCGCTCTCCTCGCTCGCCGATTCAGTGACATAGATCTTGCTGATGAAGCCGTGCAAGAAGCGCTGATTGAAGCCGCTTCGAACTGGCCCATGAAAGGCATTCCCGAAAATACCGCCGGCTGGCTATTAACCGTCGCTCGGAGAAAAGCCCTTGACCTCGTTCGCAAACGAGCAAGCGCACAGCGACGGATTCGTGCCGCCGCCCAAGAGCTTTCCTTTGCCAACGACCCAGAAGCTTTACCCGCCGTTCCTCAACAGGCAAACGCCATGATCATCGACCACTATGACCAATACAATCAAAGCAAGGGGGAATCACCCGTAGACGGCGACGATGAACACCTCCGACTCGTTCTCCTTTGCTGCCACCCGGCTCTTGACCGCGAGGCACAAGTTGCCCTAACTCTCCGATTAGTAGGTGGACTTACCACTTCAGAAATTGCCGCCGCATTCCTTGTTCCCGAACCAACCATGGCGCAACGCATCGCGCGTGCAAAACGCAAGATTCGTGACGCCGGAATAGCTATGACCATGCCCGACAACATTGACCAGCGCATTGGCTCAGTGCTTGATGTGCTCTACCTCGTTTTCAATGAGGGTTACCTCAGTCGAGGGGACAGTAAAATTGTTGTGCGCGTCGATCTTTTTGATGAGGCCATTCGCTTAACCCGAGTGGTGGCTCAACTCTCACCTACTGCTGAAGTGCAGGGCTTGCTGGCACTCGAACTGTTCCACCAAGCGAGACTCTCCACTCGCATGACGATCGACGGCGACCTGGTGTTGCTCGACGATCAGGACCGTTCTTTGTGGGACCTCACGAAAATCAGTGAAGCCAATCGGCTGTTACATGGGGCTATGCGCCAAATGCAGCCGGGAGCCTTTCAAATCCAGGCCGTGATCGCCGGACATCATGCCAACGCGCGAACTGCGGCCGATACCGATTGGTCAGCAATCGCCGGAGCGTATGGGCACCTGGGAATGGTGGCCCCATCTGCGGTCGTTGAGCTGAATCGTGCCGTTGCCTTAGCCATGGCTGACGGACCCTATGCAGGCTTAGCATTGCTCGATCAGCTAAAAGAGCGGGGCGAACTTCAGAACTACCACCTCTTCCACGCCACCCTTGGGGAGCTCCTGATCCGTGCTGAACGACGACCCGAAGCCGTGACCGCATTCGAAAAGGCGCTCAAACTCACCACTAACCCCGCCGAAGTGCGCCACCTCCAAGCCCGACTCGCTTCGGTCAACACCGGAACAGTTACCTGAGTTTTCGATCATCGCTTCGATCATCGCTTCGACCGCCGTTTCGATCGTCGCTTCAAAGTTGCGCAACTTTATAGGTGTGTCGTCCACGTTCATTCAAAGTTTGAGCAGTCACACGAAGATTGCGCATCCAGCGTGCCTCTAGTGGTGTGTCGCTGAATTGAGTGAGACGGATTGCGAGTCACGGTTTGTCGAAGGCAACGACGCTCCGAGGAACTGCCTGCTTTACCCAACCAGGACGACGAGGACAGCCATCGGCAAAGCTGGCCACAAGGCGTCTTAGCTCTATCGGCGACACACCACTAGCTACGCAAACTTTGTGTGGGTGCACACCTTTTGACGGAAAGCTCGCTAGAGCGGTGTGGGACCTACTTACGCGTGGTGTGCGCGTATAGAAAACTAGTCGTTTTGGAGGAGGTGGGCCAGGGCGGAGGTGTCCCAGCGTGCGCCACCTCGGGCGATGACCTGGCTGTAGAACTGATCGACGAGAGCGGCGACGGGAACGCGGGCACCATTGCGACGGGCTTCATCGAGCACGATGCCGAGGTCTTTTCGCATCCACTCAACGGCGAATCCAAACTCGAATTCCCCCGCGGCCATGGTGCGAGCACGATTATCCATCTGCCAGCTCGCCGCTGCGCCTTTGGAGATAACGTCGATCACATCGTCGACATTGAGACCTGCCTTTTGTGCAAACGCCACACCTTCGGCCAAGCCTTGCACCATGCCGGCTATGCAGATTTGATTGACCATTTTCGTCAGCTGACCAGAACCCGTTGATCCGAGCAGACGACACGATTTAGCAAACGCGCTTATTACCGGTGCAACCCGATCGAAATCAGCTTGATCGCCACCGCACATCACGGTGAGCGCACCATTCTCGGCTCCGGCCTGTCCGCCAGAAACGGGAGCGTCAATGAAACCAATACCTTGCGCCGCGCATGCCGTGTGCAACTCTCGCGCTACATCGGCCGAAGCGGTGGTGTGATCGACCAGCACCGAATCTGGCGCCATTGCTGCCAGGGCTCCATCAGCGCCCAAAACTACGGACCGGAGATCCGCATCATTGCCTACACACGTGAAAACGATTTGGGCACCCGTCACCGCTAAGGCTGGGGTTTCAGCCATGGAAACCTTGGCTTGGGTAGAACGGTTGGCTTCAACCCACGATTGTGCCTTTGCGGTAGTGCGGTTATAGACGGTGACGGTGTGCCCAGCCGTAGCCAGATGCCGAGCCATTGGGCCACCCATGACGCCGAGCCCCAAAAAGGCCACTGACTTTGCACCCTTTGTAGCCTGTTCCTGTTCCTGTGTCTGTTCCTCTGCCTGCGTTGCGTTGCTATCGATTTCGTTGTTCGTTGCCATGTGATTCGTTGCCATGTGAGAAGTCTTGCATCAAGCTCGCATTTGCGTTCAACCTTTCGCGGCCTCGCTACTTGGTCGCAAGTAAAGAACCTAAACGAGTCAGCGAAATCTTTACCGGAAATCAAACCGAGGTCACTTCTTGGGACCGTGAGCGAGGTCCCTGTTGCACGAACATTTCGATTAACGCTTGGCCTGAGCACGCCACCACGATGCCGTGGCTGAGGCACCCTGTGTGAAAGGTGTGGGGCGCAGGTTGAAGGTTTGCTCTGTGAGCGTACTATCTACAATCCAGGGGGAGTCGAACTGGTACCAGGTTTCGAGCAACGCCTTCATCAAGGGATTAAATGTACCCATTACTTTGATGATGCCGCGAGGAATGGTGCTGCACCGAGCGGTAGTTCCGGCAGCTTGTGCGAAAGCTTCAACGGCTTGGCGTTGGGTAAGAGGAGCCGCGTTGGGTACATGCCAGCCTTTGCCCCACGCCTGTTCATCGGTCGCGATGGTGATCATGGTTTGCACCACATCGGGCATGTAGCTGTAGCTCCGCGGTGTGTCGAGCGAGCCAAGTAGCGCAACCTTTTTCCCTGCCAAAATTTTCGGCCAAGCACGAGAACCCAACGCTGCATCCACTACGTGCGGTCCGTAGAAATCACTCGCTCGTGCGAAGGTGGCGCGAAGGGCTCCTGCGCCGTGAGCAGCCAGTAACTCGTTCTCCATGCGAGCTCGCGTTGCACCCTTTGGACCAGTTGCATTGGTGGGATCGCCTTCGTGCATGGGCATTGATGTCCCCGGGCCGAAACCATACAGATTGTCCATCATGACCAACACCGCACCGGTTCGTTCTGCTGCAGTCATCATGGCCTTGTGAAGTGGCGGCCATGCCGTATCCCATTGATGATACGGAGGGTTCACACAGTTGTAGATCGCAGCTGCGCCGGTTGCCGCACGCACGATAGCTTCAACATCGGTAGCAGTAGCTTTAATCCTGGTGATCAACGAATGGTCAGGACCGGTGCCGCTGCGAGTGATCACGGTAACTGGCGTGGCGTTGTGGGCGAGTTGCGTAGCGATGCCTGAACCGACGGGGCCAGATCCAATTACGACGTGTGGTTGCATGAGGTTCTCCTAATGGTGAGCAGTGCTCTGAAACAAGAGCGATGCTCTCACTGTATACATTGAGCGAGAAAAAGCAAGAGCACTGCTCTCGATTATTGGTTGGGCCATGGTGGCATTGGTTACACTGTGGTCATGACCGGAGCACGCGAGCGAGCCAGAGTTGCCCTCACCGCCGAAATCGAAAGTCTCGCCCGCATACAAATTGAGCGCGATGGTGCGTCGAATCTGTCGTTGCGTGCGATAGCCCGCGATCTGAACATGGCGAGTTCGGCCATCTACCGGTACTTTGCCAGTCGAGACGAGTTACTCACCCGACTCATCATCAATTCCTATGAACGCCTGGGCAACACTGTCGAAGTAGCCGATGCCTCGGTGCGCAAACGAAGCGATTTCGCAGCACGCTGGCGGGCCATAACTCGATCGATTCGTCAATGGGCCATCGTGAACCCATCTGAATACGCGTTGCTCTTTGGTACGCCCGTCCCCGGATATCAAGCCCCGGAAGACACCATCGCCCCAGCGACGAAGTACACCCTGGTGATGATTCAACTGATTGTTGATATGGAGGCATTCGGGTATTCGGCCGATCAAAAGGTGCCGACGGCGCTGCGCAAGGACTACGTGGCGCTCCGGCGAAATCTTGGTGTTGTTACCTCCGATGCCATGTTGATGAACGGTATGGTGGCGTGGTCCAACGTGATGGGTGCGATCAACCTCGAGCTTTTTGGTCACCTTCACAACGTGGTCGATGCTCCAGGGGCCCTGTTCGACGCGGTGGTCGACGTGCACTGGCTTCGCCTGTCGGCTTCCCTTCGCTAGTGCAGGGAAACGGAAGATGCCATGCAGTGTTTTCACCTCAATCGCCAGCAACACTGCGGAAGTGACATCGGAATCACTGCATAGTCTCTTTCGTGAACACGCAATCGAAACCGATAATTGGGCGAATAGCACCGAGTTTGTGAAAACTCCCGTTTTGTCGGGTGGAGAAGTCGTGGAAACCGGTCTCTTGGTGATCGAGAGGAAACTTCGTGACAAACCCACTTGAATGCGCTGTTAACAAAGTGTTAAACAACACGACAACGAATGAGCGACTTTGGGTCTCTAAGGTCTTCGCCGCCACCGTCCCGTCCGAAAATGGAGTTCCCAAAAATATGTCACGTCGACTGCTTCTCGCCATCACCACCGCCCTTGCTTTAGCCCTCGTGGTTCCAACCAGCGCCCATGCCGCCAAAGGCAAGCCTAAGCCTAAGGCCACCGCGAAAAAGCCAGCTACTGCTGCTGCACCAACAACAATTGCCGCCGCTCCAGCCGCCACCGCTGCCCCGGCCACCACGCCAGCATCCGTCGCCAAAAAAGAGCAGATCTACGCCATTGTTCTTCCTTCATCAAAAGACGACAAGGCCTTCTCTCAAGCGGGCTACACCGGCGTGGTGAACGCTGCAAAGAAGACCGGCGCCAAAGTCATCTTCCAAGAAAACGTGCCGGTTTCCTCGGCTACCGAAGCGCTCCGTAACTTGGCGGCACAAAAGCCCACCGTTGTCATGGCCCTGGGCGGACAGTTTGCCGATGCCATCGCTGCCGTTGCTCCGGATTTTGCTGATGTGCAATTCGTAGGCGTGAATGGTGCCAAGACTGGACCAAACCTCTCGAGCTGGTCGCTGGCGGAAGGCGAAGTTGCCTACCTTGCTGGCATTCTTGTCGCCTCAGAAAACCCTGGCATCAAGAAGATCGCTCGCGTTGCTGGAATCACCATCGCTCCTCTCAAACTGGGCACTGCTGGATTCATCGACGGCGCACGATCCGTTGATCCCGCCATCGAATACGTCAACACTTTTACCGGAAGTATGGATGACGTCGCCAAGGCCAAAGAAGCAACGCTCGCTGCCGCCAACGCTGGGGCCAAGTTCGTTTACACCGGCATGAACAATGCCCTGGTTGGACAAGAACAAGCCGCCGACGAAGCCGGTATTCAACTGATCAACAACACCACCAACAAGTGCAAAGACCCAAAGACCGCGGTGATTTACTTCGGCGCAGTTGACTCGTCAACCAGTTTCGCGACGGAGCAAATCGCCACCCAAATCACCGACGGAACCTTCAAACCCGGTAGTAAGCGCTCCAACTTGGAATTTCCGTCGGCATTCGGTGTAGTTCTTTGCTCCGGCAAGCCAAAAGCGGTAACGGCCAGCAAGCTTGCCGAGGCCGAAAAGAAGCTCATCGCCGGTGAGATCAAAGTTGGTTTGGAGCCTGCTGCAAAGTAGTTCCGTTCGAATCTTGAGGAAAATGCTTCGTAACCTTCGGAACATCCAGCTATGAAAACCTCTGATTCGTTTCTCGACAACCATCTCGACTCTCGCGGGGCCCCTTCGATACCGCTCGTTGAATTACGAGACATCGTGAAAGTGTTTCCGGGGGTTCGGGCCAATGATGGTGTGAGCTTCGCCGTGAACAGTCACGAAGTGCACGGCCTGCTCGGCGAAAATGGAGCCGGGAAATCCACGCTGATGTCCATCCTCTACGGGCTGTACCAGCCGGAGGAAGGCACGATCTTTCGCAACGGCACCCGGATCACTATTCCTTCTCCC
>JAYTWN010000495.1:0-2066 GCA_043743435.1 Acidimicrobiia bacterium | reverse complement strand
GTTGGTGCTGGCAACTGAGGTCAAAACATTACGCAACGACTTACGCTTCCCTGCACTAGTCGTCGACCGGCAACCGAACCAGCAATCGAGCGAGCAATTTCTGTGGCCGAAACAGTGAGCGGCACCACCGGGACTGATGCGATCGTTGTGCCCATTTTTACGAAGCCCGAATTGGCCACGGCGGGTGATCTCGCAGCGGTAAGCGCGCTTATCGGAAGAAAGCCCAAAACCGCGTTTACGGTTCTCGTGCGGCGGCTTGACGGTGTCCCAGTGGTGACCCGCAACGCCCCGCTCGAGGCCGATGGAACACCGATGCCAACGAGGTATTGGCTGCTGCCCTCAGCCCTAGCCAACAACGCCATCGGTCGGATCGAATCAACCGGGGGAGTACGGCGGGCCGAACTCGAAATCGCGGCCGAAGTAATCGAAGCAATCCACAACGCTTATGCCCAAGAACGTGATCGTGCGCTGCCGGTTGGCTGGAGCGGACCGCGACCAAGCGGAGGAGTCGGCGGAACTCGTACCGGGCTCAAATGCCTCCACGCCCACTATGCCAACTACCTCGCCGGAAACGACGATGCCGTAGGCGCATGGGTTGAAGCGCGACTACCTCCCGAAGAACGTGACCAACGGGTGCAGGGAGCATGCCTTAATGCCCCCGACCCACACTCCACCCAAACCCAAGGAACTGACAAGTAACCATGGACGCTTCTTCAACGTCAATCGTGTCGCCTGGTTGGTCTGGTGGTGGGTCGCTTGTAGCCGCCGTGGATATTGGCTCCAACTCGATCCGTCTTGTGATTAACAATGGCGCCAGCGATTTGGTCCGAAAAGCCACCGTCACGCGTTTAGGCCGATCAATGGGCGGGCCCTCGGGATCGGGCGAGCTCTCCCAACCTGCGCTCGACGAAACGTTTGCCTGTTTTGCAACGTATGCAGAAGATCTGCGCGCCTATGGAGTGCAACGTTGCCAAGTATTTGCCACCGCTGCCGCGCGAAACGCTACTAACGTCCAATTGCTGGCCGACGGAGCCCAAAAGATTCTGGGTCATCCCCTCCAGATTCTTACGGGCATTGAAGAAGCAGAACTGGCCTGGGCCGGTGCCACCTCGTGGGCGCAACCCCGCCTCACACCCTTTGGTGAACCCGCCTATGACCTGGTCATCGATATTGGTGGTGCATCGACAGAGTTCATTGTAGGGCGGCCCGGCTTCGCTCCAGAGGCTCTGTATTCGCTCGACGTTGGGTGCGTGAACATCACCGAACAGTTCCTTCGCGCCGATCCTCCTGGACCCATAGCGCTTTCCAGTGCCGTAGGAGTCGTTCGATCACACCTCGACGACGTGGCCCGCGAAATCCCGCTCATTGCCAAAGCTGACCGACTCATCGGCATTGCCGGGTCCATCACCACAGTGGCTGCCATTGAAATTGGCCTCAAAACCTGGGACCCCACCCGAGTGCACCAATTCGAACTCAGCCGCTCCGCCGCCGAAGATGTTTTCCGCACCGTTGCTACAGAATCGGCGGCTGACCGCTCAGCAAACCCGGGCCTGGCCCTTGATCGAGTCGGCACGATTGTCGGTGGCGCGCTCATCGTGGTGGCCATCATGCGCCACTTCGACTTTGATTCACTCACTGTGTCCACTACCGACAACCTCGACGCCGTCGTCGCCCGTCTTCAGCGAACCTAGTTTGCCGCTCTTGTGACCTTGTGAGCCAGCCCGATGAGCGATGGCCGTTAGCTAGGGACTGACGGTCACATCAACACGGATGGTCTGACGGGATAGGTCGCCAATTCGGTATCGAGTCACGATTTCGTGTGCGCCGGGCGACAGCTTGTCGATTGCTACGGGCCAACCGCCAGCGATGATTTTCCACTTGCCCGGCGCAAATCCAAAGGCGTTGCCATCTTTGGTGGTCACCACAAACGCCTTGCTCAATGTTTTGAACCGTTGAACCCCGAGGTTGATTCCATCGACGGTAACGGAGTATTCGGTGATTTGATCCAAGCGCTCCTGCACGCATTCGGGATCGGCCTTGGTCTTCTTCGATTCATTGCAGATCGC
>JAYTWN010000494.1:0-3420 GCA_043743435.1 Acidimicrobiia bacterium | reverse complement strand
TCCAGTTTCCCAAATCCACAAGCGCGCATATTGCTCCGGCGGAACCGATCGTGGCCCGATGTCCACCCCCGGAGAGGAAAAGCCGAATTGCTGGTTTAGCGATACGAAGTGGCTCTCCGTCGCGAAAGATCGGCGCGGGGCTACCGCTCATAGCTCACGCAACCCAAACGTTCGGCGAACGAGTTACTCAACGCTCGATGTGTTGCCGCTGCTTTCTCATCCCCCAACGTGGACGCAAGCATGCTCAAGGCCAAATCAAATGGTCCAAACGTGGCAGCCCCAGACCAAGACATTTGGTTACTATAAGGACGTACAAGCTCATAAAGAATTCGAGCCGCATGCTCGTCGTGCAATTCATGGGCCACACGCGCCGCACACATGACGGTTGGACCCCAGGTGTGGTCGCGAGTGATGAGGGACCCGTTGTCCTGAACCACTTGGTGTAGTTCGTCGGCAGCTCTTTGGGTATCTCCGTTCTCTACCGCAATCAGCGAAGCCAAGCTGTGCCAGGTTCGCAACTCGGGTTGATCCGCAATCAAGCGATCGACCGTTGAACCAAGGAGACCAACTGCTCCGCGATCAATCTCGATACTGAGCTTCAACGCGCTGTAAACCGCGATAGCCCAGGACGGATCGAACGATGCCAACCCAAGCTGGAGCAGCACTTCAGCGTGTCCCGCTGCCGATTCAAGATCGCCAATGGCATGAGCGTAAGCCCCCTCGATCATGGCCAACCCAAAGGTTCGCGGTCGTTCTTTTACCAAGGGTGTGAGTTGGCGAAGGTCAACGATTGACGCATCGAGTGCTAATCGGTCGGCCCGCACGATGGCCACATTGAAGTCTAAGTACGTTGCTTCCCAAAGATGCAGGGCATCGGGGCTATCGAGACTGTCTTTTCGGTCTTTTTGGTTTCTTCGGTCATTTCGGTCATTTCGGTAAGCGAGGAAACGAAGGCGTTGAGCGGCATGGGCGCGCAACCCCAAGTCTGCTGGATCGGACAATCCGAGATGCGTGTTCATCAACACATCGGCCTCGACTTGGGCTTGTCCCGCTTCTTCTGCCAGGGCCATGGCCCGAATAAACAGATCACGGCCCCGAGCACCAGCACTTGAAGTAGCGAGATGGGTAGCAGCCGCACCGCAAAGTCGGGCGGAAACATGGAGAGGGATAGCGAGATTCAAGGCCTCATCGAGCAGCGCAACAACCTCGGTATCGACCGCGCCGGCCTTGGTAGTTTCACCGTGAGAACACAGTTCCACAACTGCCTCGGCAAACAGCTCGTGCAACCCAGCCGTGCGGGCAAACGCTGCTCCCTCAACAAGACGTGCCCGCGAGTTCGGAAGCTGACAAAACCGTAACAGGCCGCCACTTTTCACCGCAAGTTGTGCCTGTAGCCAAGGAGCTGATCGCGAATACTGACGGAGGACCAGAAGCCCGTTCTCGCAGTCTGCTTGAGCAGTTTCAAACCCATAGGCGGCCTCATGCTCTAGTGCTGCAAGGAAACATGCTTTTACCGCGCGCAGAGGATCGAGCGCGGCGGCGGCGAGAAAATGTCGGGCAAAGGCAACGGCGGGAGCCTGTTGTGACGCAAGGATTTCGCCAATTTGATCATGGAGTTCTACCCGGCGGCCTTCAGAGATGTGATCGTAAACAATCTCGGCGACGAGTCCATGCTCAAAGGTGCACGAGCCGTCGTTTTGCAGTGGTTCATCGCGCCGAAAATGCCGGTTACCAGACTCACTGCGAACCACCGTTACTAAGCGCGCATCGGATGCTTCTTGAAGGTCACTCAGAGCGCCTGGTTGAACGAGCAAGAGGTCGCTGAGGGAAAAGGTCTTGCCAAATACCGACGCGAATTCCAACGTAGTGATGGTTCGTTGCGACAAGGCTTCAAGTCGTTTTAACACCACGGCGCGTGTGGAGGCGGAAAGATCACTGGAATTGTTTGTAGCGGCCGCATCTACCAGGAGATCCAGTAGCAGGGGATTTCCACCACTGCGTTCCCAAAACTCTTCTGCTCGAAGAGCGACCGCAGAAGAAACTCGACGAGCCTCCAGAAACAACCGAACTTCGCTGAGTTCCAATGCCCGCAGCTCCATCCGCTGGACCACGGTGCCGGCGAAGAGCCATTGCAGGTGAGGTTGCGACGAGGGATTCGCGGCAAAATACAGCGGTGAGGTTCGCTGTTCCGCCAAACCACGAAGCACCTCGGCACTCACCCGATCCAGCCACTGACAGTCGTCGATAACAACGGCGATGGCAGAGCTTTGACAGGTTGTTGCTATGTACGCAGTGATTCGGCTGATCACCTCGTTGCGATCGAGTTGCTCTGTACTGAGATCGATGCCTGCAAACTCGTGCTCGGGCACCACCGAAGCCAACGCGATCGCTTCGCGCGAACTTGGATCGGCCACTCCAGAAACAGCCAAGAGCTGAGTGAGGAGCGAAGCCAGGGTTTCGGTTGGCCGACTTGGGCGTTCCGTGGCATCAACAATCAGAATCGAACGTACCCATATGACATTCTTGGCCTGGTCCCCGAGAACTGAAGCTGTGGATCGAAGGAGACTGGTTTTTCCGATCCCCGGTTCGCCGACGACACAAAACCCCCGATGGCTGCCAGACGCGAGTGAATGCTCTGTGTTCTCTGTGTTTTCTGTGTTGCCCCACTCTGATGACTGTGATGACTCTGATGACGTAGATGGCTCTGTAGTTTCGGTAAGTAAACGGAGTTCTTCGTCCCGGCCAATCAGTGTGGTGAGTTGGGTAGCACGACCGCCAAGACCCGAAGTGGCCAATCCGGTAAGCAACGAAGGATCATGATCCAAAATGCGGCGCTCTAGATCAACGAGCGCTGAACCTGGGTCTAAGCCTGCGGCGTCGGCCAATGCCTCGCGCGCTCGTTGGTAGGCGCGCAGAGCATCGGTCTGGCGGTCGTTTCGATACAGCGCGATCATCAACGATGCCCACCGGTTTTCCCGCAACGGCTCTTCGGCCACCAACACTTCGCCGACACGAACAGCCCGAGTGCTCTCGTCACCGTTCACCAACTGCGTGAGCCAGAGTTCTTGGAGGGTGCGATGTAACTCGGTGTAATGGGTGGCCAAAGGGAGCAAATAGGGGAGGGTTCCGAATACCCCAAACGGTTCACCCTGCCAGATTGCTAAGCACGCTTCGATCTCTTGCATAATGGCAGCGCCAGGGTCCGCCAGCATGAGAAGTCGTTCGGCCTCAAATTCGAATCGCCACAAATCCACGGTGGCCGGATCGCACTCGTAGCGGTAACCGAGCTGAACGGTTTCCAGCAGAGGTGCATCGTTGAGTTGTTGGCGAGCACGTTTGACGGCAACCCTTGTAGCCACCTGATAGTCCGCTGGGGGCTCATCCCACAAGCGATCAACCAGAGTGTCCGCATGAACGGCT
>JAYTWN010000493.1:0-4567 GCA_043743435.1 Acidimicrobiia bacterium | reverse complement strand
CGGCAACACCAAGTATCCCCTCCTACGAATCTCAACGCCCCAACCCTTCGCACCGCACGATCCAACGCACAACTACTCGTTGCCAGTCATCCAATCGGGAATTCGGGGCTGAATGTAGATCCACCGTCGACCAGCAAAAATACTGCCTTTCCTCGGTTTCACCTCAACACACGATTTACACTGCACAACAACGCAACGATCTGCGATCCACCTCGCAATTGCGCACTGAAGGCTCAACTGTTTCCAGCGACCCGTTAGTCAATGGCGCTGATGCGTAAAACCCGACAGACCCAGAACCCGACTCACGAGTATCTGAGAGCGAGGCCGAATTGGTTGCCGGCGAACCTTGCGCAAATGCACAGTCGTGACCCGTACAGGTATGGGGACGAAGAGCCCGCCGGCGTTTCGCTTCTAACACGCAAGGCCCTGGTTTGATCCAATGCCCTCTCCGACTAAGGGCTCACGCCGAGATGGAGTGCGCAGTCCTGGCGAGCGTCGCGTGTTTCAGGCAAGGACGCACGACACAAAGGCTGGCCTCGCCCCACCAGAAAAACGAGGACGCCGCATAGGATGCACGGAGCCGTCCAGGAACGCCACATCTATCGGGTTCGAGTTAGGGCACACGCCGCGATACTCACTGCTCAGTGTTGTGTGTCCGCGTGTCAGAATATTCCTAAACTTTTTTGGGATTCTTTTCGGGACCCCCATTTTTTGTCATACCCCCCATGGGAACATGTGTACGTGTTCATCGGTGATGCAGGTGATGGTTTTTCGGGGGACGGTGTTGGGCGTGGCGCTGCACCCTGGGCTGGAATACGTGTACCTGTGGTTACCCCTTTGGAATGGTCGGTTTACGAGCTACGTGTAGGGCTCCGTGAACTCGAACGCATCCGCCGCGAAACCGACGCCGCAATCGCCGTACTAATTGGGGCTACACCGGTCACGCGTGACACCGCCACTGCTCTTGCCCGAACCACCGGCATATCCGAACGGGAAGCAAAACGCCGAACCCGCATCGCCGACGTTATCAAAAAGTTGCCTGCCGCATTAGGTCTGCTCGCCGACGGAAGAATCACTGACGAACACGTTTTCGCCCTAGCCCCGATAGCTGACCTGCCCGGCGCTGCTTCCTTGCTTGACGATGCGGCCTCGACCACACCCGAAGATTTCGCCACCGCAGTAGAACAATTCCGGTTAGCGCAATCAACCGGTGAAGACATGGCAGCGCGCCAACGAGCCCGCCGATGCTTACGGTTTTATTCGGGACCCGACGGCATGATTGGACTCACCGGTTTACTCCCACCGATGGAAGGTGTCGAGCTGAAAAATCGTCTCGCCGCGATCGTCGATGCACAATGGCGTGTCGATCACCCCGACCGGGCCAAAACCCTCGGAGCCCACGGCGGCGACACTTATGAACAACGAACAGCCGACGCACTCCTCGCAATCACCGGCACAACCGGCGTTACCACCCGAACTACCTGGGAGGCGGAGGGATCGGTTCGTGGGCCGGATGATGGGTCGCAAGCCGAGATGGTGAACCATGCAGTCGAGAACCCGGTCGGCACTCCAGCTGGGCACCCTCCCGAGGTGCCGCTCGGATTGGGGAACCAGAACGAGCCCGCCGAGGAACAGCTCAGGCAAGCGAGCGGACCTGTCGGAGAGCCGTTCGGGCACGGGCACAAGGTCTCCCAAAAAGCAGGCGAAGAAACCGTCGACCAATCAAGCCACTCGACCACCGACTCGGCAGACCCCGAGAACATCAAAACCCAAGAGAACAATTGCGCTCCCAACACCATTCACGAAACAGTCGATACAACCTTTCCTTCGAGCCACCAAACAATCAATAGTTCGGGTGAAGCCGATGTGATGCATACCAAAATCATCGATCAAGAAATCGCCACAACTCGCCAATCGCAACATCGAACAGACCACCCTCCAAACGCTCCCCCGTCACCAGTTGCACGACCTCAAATCACCGAAGTCAACACCGCCAAACCAGCCGTAATAATCGTGATCGATATCGACAAATGGGAAGCACACATAACAGGAGCCGGACCCATCCCAATCACCGAATCGTTACTAGACCAAACACGAAACGACCTCTACTACTGCTACAAAAACAGGGCCGGCGAAATACTCAAATTCGGCCGATCACGACGCGACCCGACACCAATACAACGCCTCGCCCTCGTCGTACGCGACCAGCATTGCCAATACCCCGGATGCCACGCCCCACCAGAGAAATGCGACATCCACCACACCAACGAAATATTCAAAGACAACGGCGCAACCGACGTCGACGTCATGGCCCTATTCTGCCGAACGCATCACCAACACCTCCACCTCAACAACCTCACCGCCACCCGAGAACCCAACAGCGGCATCACCATCAGAAACCGCAAAACCGGATTCATCGAGACCCAAACAACGGGATCGAACCATCCAACTACTCGGAATACTGCACACGCACCACGACCCCCCACGTTCCCAACACAATCAGCCCCAGCACGGGCCGCCCCAGACGACGTTCGACAACAAGCGGCCCAAGGCAAGGTCAAACGAAATTCGATCGTCTGCGCACTTCTAGCTACCGTGCGGCAGAGTTGACAAGCTCAACGATTCGCAAGTTAACCGCTAGCAACCGGCAGGCGGTCGAGATAGCACCGATGTTACGATCCGAAATTTCAGTGGCAACCACGAAAAGTTCAGCTTTCAATAGAGCAGCGCCAGCAATGGCTTCGCGCCATAGTGGGGGTAAGCCATTCACCTCGCCTAAGGACTGCTCGTCATGATCTCCCGGAACCGCCGGGGTTAGCTTCACAGCCTTCAAACGAAGCAGAATCTGTTCCAGATCCCGGACAGTAAGACCTTTCGATAACTGCCCGCCCGTTGGCGCCTGCATACGTTTCGCAAGTCGCGTCGCCCAACGCGGGGTCGTAAAAATCGGCTGCGGATCAAGCCAATCAGGGAACTGCTCCGAAAGCAGTAATTCCCGTAGCAACCGGTCGTCAAGAATCGCGGTCAACGGCTATTCCGGCGGATCAAGCGCTACTGCACGAAAAGCAGCCACGGCTTCCTCAGTGAACTGCTTCGCTTTCCGAATGGTGACCGTTTCACCCTCGATGACCAACTCAACCCAAAGCGGATTACCAAGACATTCAATCGCCTGGGGTGGAAGACTTACCGAGCCATGGATCACCATTGCCGAAACGATTGATAGTTCGGTACCACTCGAACCAACAACTTGATCGACTTGCGGCCCTGAAAAAGTTACGGTTTTCATAGTTTCCGCTTTCTGCGCCGACAATCGGCTTGCTCCTACACGCACACCCTACCAACCAAGTGTGAGAATGACCATCAAATCGAAACCTACAAGCAACGTCGAGTATCAAATACGACGACGATTTCAATCGATTCGATGCAAACAACCCGTCAATGCAACATAAGGACCCCCTCGCGGATCACTCAAGGCAAACCAAAGTTTCGATCCAGCGCTTGGGAGTGGCAGGATATGGCCCTATGTGTACTGACTGTTTCCTGGTGCCACCACTCGTGCTGTCACGGATCGCAGCCAACCACCCTGATCCCGTTGTTCAGGCAAGTGCAAAACGGACACTCGCGCAAGATCGGGCACTTCGCACCGCTCGATCCAACGCACAACTACTCGCCAACAGTCAACGGATTGGCTTCACAGCGGCAAATGCTCCGGGCCCGTCGACCACCAAAAAGGTTGCGGTACCTCATCTTTCGCCTCAACGCACGATCTACACCGCACAACAACGCAACGATCTACGAGCCACTTCGCAATTACGGACTGAAGGATCTGCTGTAGCTGGAGACGCATCAGCCAATGCGGCCTATGACACGCTAGGAATCGCCTATGAGTACTTTGCAACCGTCCACAATCGTGACTCACTCGACGGGCTCGGTACTGCGTTAGTTGGCATCATTCACTTCGCTAACCAGTACGCCAACGCATTCTGGGACGGGACCGGCCACATGATCTTCGGAGACGGTGATGACCAAATCATTCTCGCTGGCGCGCTCGTATCCGCTGTTGATGTTGTAACCCACGAACTTACCCACGCGATTACCCAGTCCACATACCAACTCAACTACTCAGCCCAAGCCGGTGCACTCAACGAACACATCTCCGACGTTTTCGGCACCCTCGCCCGCCAACGACACTTTGGGATTTTGGCCACCGACGATCACTGGCTCATCGGCTCAACCGTCACCGGCCCAGCACTATCGTTTCCGGATGAACGGCCATCGGGGTTGCGGTCAATGCTCAACCCCGGAACCGCCAACCCCTACGACCAACAACCTGACCATATGTCTACATACTACCGAGGTACTGCTGACCACCTGGGAGTACACGAAAACTCCGGCATACCCAACCGCGCATTCGCCCTCGCAGCTATAGCGGTTGGAGGTTATGCATGGGAAACCCTCGGACCAATCTGGTACCAAGCACTCACCACCAACCGACACCCGTCCGCCCGATTCACCACCTTCGCCAACAACACCATCACCGCTGCTATTGCCCTCCACGGAGTTGACC
>JAYTWN010000492.1:0-3999 GCA_043743435.1 Acidimicrobiia bacterium | reverse complement strand
GGCCCGATGACGCATGAACCGATGACGCATGAATTTGATCTGGATACCGCTTTGGGGCCCGTGGTGGGCAACGATCCGAACAGCCTCACGCAGCGGTTTGTGGGCAACATGACGGATCGGTGGGACATTGGCGACAAGCCCAATGGTGGTTACGTGATCGCTTTTGCCACCCGGGCTATGGCTCAGGCACTACCGAAGCATCCGCATCCCTTCACCGTTACGGCGCACTACTTGCGTCCGGCAGAACACGGAGAGACCTTCGTCGACATTGAAATCGTACGAACGGGGCGGAAATTGGCAACGGCGACGGCTTCGCTACACCAGGGGGGCAAAGAGAAGATTCGAGTGATCGCCACGTTTGGGGATCTCGGCGAAGCAAACGGCCCAACGGTGGTAGCAGGAGCACCGCCTGAATTGCCACCGATCGAAGACTGTGTTTCGCGCCAGAAGGCCGAAGAGGGCTTTCCAATCTCAAAGGTTGCCCATCGCACCGACACCGTGATGCATCCCGCCACCGGCTGGCTCAAGGGCGAACCGAACGGAACGGCCACGATCAGCTCGTGGATTCGCTTTGCCGACGGACGCGAACCCGACGTTTGGTCACTCCCCTTCTTCGCCGATGCACTCCCTCCAGCCGTGTTTGAAGTGCTTACCGAATCCGTATGGGTACCTACGATTGAACTGACAGTACATGTGCGTTCTGTTCCTGCGCCGGGTTGGTTGCGCGCCGTAATGACCACACGGTTTCTGATGGATGGCTACTTCGAGGAAGACGGCGAGATCTGGGATTCCACTGGCCGGCTCGTAGCCCAATCACGCCAACTGGGCATGCTGTTTCGACCGTAAAGGCTGATAAACCACCCAACTAGGCCACCCAACCCGGGGGAGGGTCGGGTTGGGTGGTGGGGTTGGGTGTTTTTTCGGCGAAGGTGGGCCGAGCAAAATCAAAGAGTCAAAGCGCCAACCAGAGTTGGAGTTGGTGCAGTTAGCGTGCCATCGGGAACCGTTGTTACCTCAGGTGATACACCGGCCAAGGTCGCAGGGGCTTGGGCTGCGGGGGTGCCTGGGACCGTGGAGGCTGCAGGGGCCGCGGCTGCGGGTTTTGCACCGCCGTGGCCGACGCGGGTCATGGTGCCCCAACCGGTGTTTTTCTTGGAGAGGGAACGCATACGCCAGTAGAGCGTCAGCTGACGAAATCCAAACTGCCCAACGACGGCGTACATTAGTAAGCGCGCAGTGTCTTTCCACGATTTGTACACGCCCAAAAAGTGCGTAGCGGTCCATACCGAAGTGGTGGTGATCAAGATGCCGAGCACCTGCGTGGCCACCATGAGCCCAATGCCGTTTCCAGCCGAAGATGGGTCGAGGATGGCTAGCCCAATCGCCAACGCATACCCAATCACTTCGATAAATGGCGCACACCATTCGAAGAAGAACATCACGCCTAAGCCAATGGTCCCGAAAGACCCATACTTGCGCTTGCCAAACACGTCGAGATGCACCATCACCACTTGACGCAGACCGCGATGCCAGCGCATACGTTGACGCTTCAAGACGGCAAGATTGGGAGGAAACTCCGTCCACACAATGGCATCAGGAACTTGCAGTACCCGGTAGGGCTCACCCTTGTCACGGCACAAACGATGGAGGCGAACCACCACTTCGAGGTCTTCACCAAGGTGCGGGTGTGGATAGCCACCAACCTCAAGCAACAACAGCCGTTTGAACACCCCAAAGCCGCCCGACACAATGGGCATCGAATCAATTTCAGCCATACCCGGGCGACTCATGATGAACGCGCTCATGTATTCCACAAGCTGAAATCCCACGACCGGATTCTTAGCAACACGCGGCAGAGTGACTCTACCGTCGGCCACATCGCATTCATTGGTGGGGAGCAGTGACACGCCAACGGCCACCACATTTCCCTCTGTGTGCATAACTTCGGTCATGCAGCGGAGAAGAGCATCAGGCTCCACCAACTCGTCGCCATCCATAACTACGATCCAGTCCTTCGTCGCCACGTTCAAACCACAGTTGAGCGCGTCACCTTTGGAACCTGCTGCCGCTTTATCGACGACGACCAAACGCGAATCGCCGTGCGTGCGGTACATGGCGCGGATTTCCGCGGCATGCAGTGGACCTGCGATAGGTGGCACTGCGGTGCGTTCCATATTAAAAGCCTCGACGAGCACTTCCACGGTTCGGTCCTTGGAACCGTCACTCACCACACAAATTTCGAGGTTGGAATAGTCCATGCGAAGCGCCGAGGTAACCGTGTCGACGATCACCACCTCCTCATTGTATGCAGGCATAATAATTGTTACACCGGGAAGTGCCGAACTGCGCAGGGCTTCATAACGGGCAGCGGACCGAGTGGAGGCGCGGCGACGACGCATAAGCTTCCTGCTCAGAATCCCGAAAGCAAAAATGCTCATGTAGTGAGCCATGCCGAAGAGGAAACACCCCCACATCACGAGCACGAGCAAATACTTCATCACGGGTTTCATCGACCAGTTAGGGCTAAAACTCAAGCGATTGCACTGAACAATCGGCCTAGTGGTGTGTCGCCGATAGAGCTAAGACGCCTTGCGGCCAGCTGTGCCGATGGCTGTCCTCGTCGTCCTGGTTGGGTAAAGCAGGCAGTTCCTCGGAGCGTCGTTGCCCTCGACAAACCGTGACTCGCAATCCGTCTCACTCAATTCAGCGAGACACCACTAGGGCTCGCGCCAGGATAGGGAGCGCGGTTGTGGCAAGCGTCCGTTTGTTCCAGGCAAGGACGCAGGACGCAGCGCTGGCCTTGACCCCACCGGAAGAACGAGGACGCCGCCTGGGGCGCACGGAGCCGGCAGAACCGCCGCATCTATCCTGTCGTGAGCCCTTACTGCCAGGTTGGCACTTGATCCCAGCCCTGCCGCAAATCGTTCTCGACGGGGATGGGCTCACTGGACTCATCAAGCAACGTGGCTAGTGCCATTTCAAACGTGAGATCCGATGCTTGGTCTAACCGATCAGCAAGCCTGTCCAGTTTGTCGGAAAGCCGCAGTGGAGCTTCGGCCCCACTCTCAGAAAGCGAACCAGTAGGAGAACCAACCAAATCCTGAGCGGTTGCGCCGCCGAGCGTACCTTCGGCCTTGATGCGCCACAGCGCTAGTTCTGCCGCTTCGCCAGCGTTTCTATCCGTGCCAGCCACGATACGAACCAACAGCTCCGGGCCCCCCGGAGTTGCGGCAATACCTTCCGAAGCAGCGAATCGAACCAGTCGCGAACCATCACTCAGTGCAGAGCTCAAAGTGATCAGCGCCTTGGGGTTTCGCACCCGTCCGAGTGATCGCACCGCGCTTAACCGGGTGCCTTCGTGGGGATCGGTCAGCAATGTAGCTAGCGCCGCAATCGCTTCAGGCGACGAGGCTTGAATTGCTTCAGCGACCCGAGCGCGAAGCTCAGGATTCTCCGTCTCCAGCGCGCCAAGCAACACGGTGTTGGCCAGGTCACTCGGACAGCCTGCCAGTAGTCTGACCAACGCAGGAGTAGCCCCCCATTCACGGGCACGGAGCATCACTGCGGTTGTTGCTCTTTTGGGAATTCGTTGCAACAGGTCAGCGAGAAGGTCAGCGGCCCATGATCCATCTTTTTCGATCAATCCAAGCAAAACTCCAACGGCGGTTTCAGCATCGATAACGCAAAGCGCGCGAGTAGCGGCAACCCGAACATTGGCATCGTCATCACCGGTTGCCGCCAACACCATTCCGAGACACGCCCGAAGACGTAGGGTGCCAACAACCTCGCAAGCGTTGGCGCGTACTCCCGATTCCTTGTTCTCCAAAGAATCCGCAACCCACTCCCGGAGCACAGCCACGTCTTGTTTTCGGTGACGTAATGCCTGTGCACTTTCAGGGTTAGCTCGGGCCACATTTGAGAACGCCTCGATCACGATCGTGCGCGTATCCTCGCGTTTGAGCAACTTCGAGAATTTGTCGATACTCGCAGCTTCCCCGC
>JAYTWN010000491.1:0-3948 GCA_043743435.1 Acidimicrobiia bacterium | reverse complement strand
ACAACTCGTGCGCGTTCTGCATCGTGCCCTCGGTGCGTGGTGAAGAAATCAGCCGTACCTTTGCCGATATCCACGCCGAAGCAACGATGCTGGCCAACGCCGGAACCACCGAAATCACCCTGCTTGGACAGAATGTGAACAGCTACGGACGTGACCTCACGTCCAAGTGGCGTGACAGTTTTGGTGATGCGGAGGCAGCAAGTGCGTGTGGTCCTGCGTGGGCTGGCGACGAACGTGGCCCACGAGCTCGTCCGCTGTTTTCTGATTTGCTCCGAACCGTGGCAGAAGTTCCGGGCATTGAACGAGTTCGCTATATCTCTCCGCATCCAAAAGATATGCGTACAGAGACTTTTGAGGCTATGGCCGCTACGCCCAAAGTTATGCCGCATTTGCATTTCCCGTTGCAATCGGGCAGCGACACGATTCTTGCTGCCATGCACCGTGGGTATACGGCAGAGCGTTACTTGGAGAAGTTGGCCGAGGCTCGCTCGCTCATTCCCGATTTGGCGGTAACCACCGACGTCATTGTGGGTTTCCCCGGCGAAACCAACGAGGACTTCGAACAAACCATGGCCGTCGCCGCTGAGGCCCACTACGACAATGCGTATATGTACATTTTCTCGCCTCGCCCTGGTACTGCGGCTTTCGACATGACCGACCGGTTTGTTCCCGAAGACGTGATCAACGAACGCTTTGCTCGACTGAAGTTGGTTATTGATCGCAGCGCGCACGTGCATCATGAAGCACGCTTAGGGTTGATCGAACGGGTGTTGGTTGAAGGCCCATCGAAACGTGATCCGCTGATGACCAGTGGCCGCACGCCGCAAAACAAGCTTGTCCACTTTCCGTATGTTTCCGCCGACGGGGTACAGCGAACCCTGCCCGCAGGAACCTATGTGGACGTACGAATTGTGTATTGTGCGCCGTTCTTCTTGAAGGGCGAGCTTCTGGAGATTGTGGCCAAGCCTCGGCACAAAACTCGTATTCCCGTGAATGCAGGCTGAGGTTCCATGTCCACGTTGTTCCATATTGCCGAGCAGCCTTTTTGGGATGCTGCCCAGGCTTCGGGCGACTACCGGGTGCCCAGTCTTGATGCGGAAGGGTTCATTCATCTTTCCACCCGAGCGCAGTTCGTCGCTACAGCGAACCGCTACTACGTTGGCCGTTATGACCTGGTCCTGCTCGAAGTTGACGCATTGTTGCTTGCTGTGCAGGATCTTCGCTACGAAACGAGCACCAACGACGAACAGTTTCCTCACCTCTATGGCACGTTGTTGGTTTCATCAGTATTTCGCACGCATATCTTCCTCCCATCCTCCGATGGCACGTTTAGCTGCCCGGCAACCGTCGCGTAAGCACTTCTTGAACTTCGGCTTCCTATGCGCGCATTGGTTCAGAGAGTCCAACGGGCGGGCGTCACCGTCGGCGAAGAAGTGGTCGGGTCGATTGGGGTGGGTTTGTGCGTGCTTGTTGGCGTTACGCACACGGATGATTCGGCCGTCGCTAAAAAGGTTGCTGCAAAGATTTGGCACCTTCGACTGTTCGACGATGCCAACGGTGTACCCAATCTCTCGGTAGCCCAAACCAGCGGCGAGGTTCTGATTGTTAGTCAATTCACGCTGTATGGAGACACCTCGGCCGGACGCCGCCCCTCGTGGATCGCCGCGGCTCGACCCGAACATGCGGAACCGTTGATCGAAGCCGTCGTTGAAGAACTGCGAAGCCTCGGAGCTACGGTCGCCAATGGACGGTTCCGCACCGATATGGCTGTAGAGCTCATCAACGACGGTCCTTTCACCGTCATGATCGAGGCCTAGGCAAACCTTTGCAGCGTCGACCGTGGCGGGTAACGAGCAATCTTCCATTTCCTTTTTTTTTTGTTGAAAGGTCGCCCTAGCTTGCTCGAGTCGCCACGGTGATCCTGAAGGCACCGTTGCGTTCAACCACCGTGATGCCGTGAATCGTTCCACCCGCCCATAGCGATGCTCCAAGGTTCATGTTTGCCCACTCGGTATCTGCCCAAGTGTTGCGGTGGCGGCGTAAGTTCGATGCGGGTCCAGATACGTCCCTCAAAGCTTGAGGAGTGGTTCTGGAGTCCAGGAGGGCCATCGGGGGTGGTAGTCGGGGACGCCGAAACGATACGCAGCGACTTCGGTGGGACCTTCGTCAATGGCATTGTTGTAGAACACGGACCGATAGCAGCTTGGCGTTGCAGCGGCGATGAGTGGCCATAACCGTTCGTATCGTGGTGCGAGTTTGGCAGCCGGGACATCATGGCCACCGTTCTGAACCCGTGCCCCGACGCGCAACTCTGAAAGTGCGAACGGGATCATCACGATGTGCAGCACGACGTCGTATCCCGCGGTGACAGCCGTTGTGACGAGGTCGAGCTTGGACTGGTGGGAGAACACGGTTTCCGTGCAAAAGTCGAGCCGGGCTTCGATCAGCGCGGTGCGTGCTGCTGTCGCGATGCTCGCTGCATCGTAGGCATGTTCGATCTCGCTGCCGCGGAACCGTTCGTGGGCGATTCGATCGGCGTTGACAAACGGCAGACCAGGTCGCCCTGGAGCGATCACTCGCTCGTACAGAGTGGTCTTCCCGGCCCCGTTTGGTCCGACGATCAGGTCAAGGCGACTCACGCAAGTCGTCGGTTGCCGTCGGGGGTGATCTCGATCAGGTTGCCTTCAGAGTCGAGCGAAACCGTTGTCTGCCCGGCAGTCCGAGCAGCGGGGCCGAAACGCTGTTGCGCTACCCCCGCAGCAATCTGGGCGTCGATCACCGCGTGCGCAGCCGTGCGTTCCTCCGCACTGAGCGCCGTGAACTGAGCCTCACCGGCCGCAACGGCGAGAAGTCGCCGAGTGGCAAGCGATCCGGAACGTTCCACTTGCATGCCGATCCGCGCCCAATAGTTGATTTGCTCGGTGAACGTGCGGTGCTCAGTTGGAGCCACCGAGGCAGCAGAGGCCGCCACGTCGGCGGCAACACGTGTAGGGATCGAAGCTGTCTTGGTCATTATGCACCTCTTGTTTCTGTTGAATACAATCGTATCAGATTGATACGATCTGGGACTTAAGTTCCGGTTTGCTCGATTGTCGATACCTTGCTTTATCGTTCCGCAGACCTGTATGCAACTTGTGTCACTATGCGGTGCTGGATCTTGTCAATCTCATTCCTATTGGCCATGTTGTTTCGAGTCGGGCCGAGCCGGTTGATGATGGCTGGGACGGCGAAACCCCGCTCGGGCCCGACATCTACAGCCTGCTCTGGGGTGCGAGCCATCCCTTCAGTTCAGCGAAGCTCGACAGTCTCTACAACGACGAGGATGCCTACATTGAAGCGTTCTCCGCTGCCGCTGCACAATCGGTATCGGCAGGTGTTCTGTTGGCCCGCGACATCCCCGACCAGATTGAAGAAGCACGCCGGGAATACCGACGGGTTCGATCAATGTAGAACCACAACCGTGACTTACGAACTCAGTCGTTGGGGATTTCGTCGTCGAGTTCTTCGTTGAGAACACCTTCAGCCATGACGCGTTCCCAGAATTGGATGCCCGTGGCCATGATGGTGTTGATGAACTCGTCCATTAGCGGTTGGGTTACGCCGGCTGAAAGCGGGAACTGGGCCTCGAGGTGGACGGCGGCGAAGAGGGCTTCGAGGTCTTGGGGAATTGCCACGTACGCTTTGGGATAGCGGGTCTCGGCGTTCCAGCGATTGCAGAAGAAAATCAGTTTCGACCAGATGGTCTTCGGTACGGCAACGCTCGACACCACGTTCATAACAAACACGTCTTCGTTGGTTCCGTCGGCTAGCAACAGTGCGGAGATGGAAAAGCCGTGATCGGTGGAGAAATCCACGCGGAAATCACCGTCGGAATCAATCAAGTACTTGAGCTCATGACGTTCCAGGTGATCCTTGATCATTTCGCGATCAAAGGGCTGAACCCCAACC
>JAYTWN010000490.1:0-4954 GCA_043743435.1 Acidimicrobiia bacterium | reverse complement strand
GCGACGAAGTATCAGCCGTTACATGCCGACATGCGCGATTTCGTCGACCGAGCATCTTCGCCGTTCAGTTCCTTCCACGATCCCCGCGGCCACCTCTCGACGCGAGACCTTCCGTGCCCCTATGTTGCCGTGAACTTCTTAACGGTCGACTCCACGCGGCTCAACGGACCCACGCGCCAAATCCCCGGTTCGCAGCATGCACGAGCACCGTTTCCAACGTTAGCGGAAGAGCCGGACTGGATGCGACTGAGTACGGTGTGCCCAGTTCCGGCAGGTTCCGTACAAATTCGTGATGTACGCGCCTGGCACGGAGGAACGCCGAATCTCTCTGATCACGTCCGCGCCATTCCTAATCTGGAGTTCTATGCGCCGTGGTTTCGAGAACCCGTCATCCCCGGCATCACCAAGGCCGATCATCGAAAGCTGTCGGCGCACGCACAGCATCTCACTCGTTTTCTCGTGGCCGATTCTGCCGAGGAATTGCGCACGGGGTATACGCTCACGCCGCCTCGTTAAGACCATCAAAAACGTGCAGGGAAACAACAAATCAAGAGCGCGCAAAAACTCAAGTGCGTTTGAACATCAAGGAGAGCAGTATGGCGCAAGGTTCGATGTCGGTTGCAGAACGAGAAGCGTTTCTCGCCGACGTACACGTGGGAATTTTGGCGATTGAACGCCCTGGGCGTGGGCCGCTCGCTCTGCCCATTTGGTATCGATTCGTTGATGGGATCGTAGAGATTGGTATGAGCGGGGATTCGCTCAAGGCGCAACTGTTGCGTGTTGCCGGTCGTGCCACGATGACGGTGCAAACGGAGGCGCCGCCGTATAAGTATGTGTGTATAGAAGGTCCGGTTACGCTGCTGAGCGAACAGCGTGATGATTTCGAAATGGCCAGTCGCTACCTGGGTGATGAGATGGGTCGTTGGTATGGCAAGAACAACCCCAGCACCGCCACTTCAGTGGTAGCGCAATTGGTTCCCGATTCATGGTCAACCATGGATTTCTCCAAGCTCATGGGCTAACCAAGCGCAGGACTCACCGAGCTCCCGACTCAGGGCTCAACAGGCGGAGGCCCAGCCGAGCCGAACGTCGCAACTCGTCGTTCTGACGAGGTCGGACTATTTCAAGCGGACGGTGAGGGCGTCGAGGACGGCGTTGGCATCGGAGACTATGGCGAGATCGGCCATAAGCATCATGGGGCAGCTGGGATCAGTATTTACACTTATGACATGCGTGGGATGGCCGAGGCCCGACGTGTGTTGCGTGGCCCCCGAAATGGCAAAGGCCAGGTAGAGATCGGGGTGAACGTGAATGCCGGTGGTACCGATTTGACGTTCGAAAGGAATCCAACCTGCGTCGGAGGCGACACGAGTTCCACCAAGGGATGCGCCGATCGCTGAACCAATGGCACCGAGCTGATCAAACCGTTCTTTGGAGCGCAAACCTTGCCCACCGCCGACGATTCGCCCGGCTTCAGTGAGATCCATTGTTGCGGGATCAGGTGGGTGAATTTCTGTCGTCGTCACCGTTTGGGAACTGGTAAGTGCGCCTATTGCTATATCGATGCGTTGCTGGTTTGTTGATGCGGGTGCTCCCGATTTGGCTTGCCGGTTGGTTGAGAGCATTGTCTGTCCGGGTGACGAAGTCGGCCCGGCGGCGTTTGACGCGGGTTCATCGGCGTAGCTCACCCCGTCGGCAGAACTCAGCCCGCGAGAGCCGGGGATGAAGGTAGCGACGAACGGGCCGGTGGGGTGGACTTCTTCGGAGAGCCGCCCGGCCGTTTTGGTGACACTGACCGAGTTGGGCAGCACGCGCACCGCCCCGGCATAGAGCGGCCAACCAAGGGTGTGGGCAAGCCTTGGAGCCACATCACGGCCATCGGGGGAGGAGGGGAAGACGAGGGTTGTGACGTTTTCGTCGGCCAAGAGTTGATGGATGATGCGGGCCAGTTGACCGGGATCAGTCGCTTCGGTATATACGCAGGTGATCCGGGTGGCTTGCGGAAGTTCGGTGCCGAGATCGAGTTGTTCTAGACCGGAACCAACTAAAACCACCGCACCGCCAGCTTCGGCCGCAACCTCTTGCGTTCCAGCGGGCAGCACCCCTTGGCGGACAATACTGATCGCCAGCAAGTTGGTGTTTGCGGTGCCGCTCACGAAATTTCCCCCGCGCGAGCCTCGTGGTTGTCAGGCACTGTTATAGATATGTGTACATAGGACAGATTGATAGGTGAACGGGGCACATCCGGGTGGCTCATAAGTGAGCCCAGGCAATCGTGTCGGGCAATCGAGGACACGTTGGCGCTTGCGGTGCCGCTCACAAAACGGCTCACAAAACGGCTCATAGGGCTGCACCGATTCGGTCTCCGTCGACTACCGCTGAATGTGCACGACGAGGGGTGAGGGCATCCCCGATTCGATGCACGTTCACGCCTGCGGTGTGGAGTTCGCGGTACAGGGCATCGGCAGGTGAACCGGGCACGGCGAGAACTACCCAATCGGCGGCCAACTCGTTCATAGAGCCGGAGACATGATGGAGGACACTCAGCTTTCCCATGTCCTGCGGACTACCCTCTGTACGACCTTGAGCGCTGCCCTGTGCACGACCTTGAGCGCTGGCATTCCAACCCATCACAACGGAATCTGGCGTCAACACAATCTTCTTCGCGGCGGCACGGATGCAGAAGTTTTCCATGTCGAGCGTGATGCCCAAGTCTTGGCCGACAACCATGCCGGGGGTCAGAATCTCTACATTGCAGCCCCGGTCGGCGAGCACTTCGGCAATGGATGTGGCTTGGTGGAATCCCAACTCGTCAACGATGACTACCTTCGCGCCAGCTGGTGGCGTTGCTTCACCGGTGAGGATCGCCATCACATCGACAATGTTGGTTGCATCACCAGGAGCCCAATACGGACGGGCAGGAACGGCACCGGTGGCAATAATCACGGAATCAGGCTTATCGGAGCTGACGAAGGCCGCATCGATATGGTGGCCGTACACAATTTTGATGTTGGCTCGGGCGGCTTCGTTGAGTTGATTGCGGATGAGATCACCAAACTCGGCCCGATTTGGAACCGTTGCCGCCCAACGAACCTGACCGCCGGCTACGAGCTCGCGTTCGTACACCGTGACGTCGTGACCATGTGATGCCGCGGAGATAGCTGCTTGTAAACCAGCGGGGCCCGCACCAACAACCATCACTCGCTTGCGTGGTGCAGGTTTTGTGCCGAGAGCAATCGCATTGCGCGCCGCAGTATTGTGTGCGCTTAGTAATGCTTCGCGGCCGGTGGCAGGATTCTCGATGCAACCAAGCCAACGGTTGAGACCCATTCTGCCGACGCATTCTTGGTTGCAGCTCAAGCACAAGCGAGTGTCATCATGCTCCCCAGCTTGGGCCTTGCGCACAAAATCAGGATCAGCAATTTGTGCGCGCACGGCGCCAACGAGATCACAGTGCCCGTCGGCAAGTGCACGTTCGGCTTGGATGGGATCTTTGAAACGGCCCACGCCAACCACGGGGATATCTACGGCGCGACGAATGGCATTGGGAATGAACAGCGCGTATCCGGGTGGAATATGCATTGAGGCTTCGATCATGAACAACGTTGCTGTGGCCACACCGATTGAGGTGTTGATGTAATCCACCTTGCCGGTTGCTTGAACAATGCGCGAGATGGCGACGGCTTCATCAATGGTGGTGCCGCCTTCGATCAATTCATCGCCACAGAGCCGCACACCCAGCGCACGGGTCGGGCCGATGGCTTCACGAACTACGTCGATGATTTCTACCAATAACCGCGCACGGTTTTCTAGCGAGCCACCGTAACTATCAGTGCGCGTATTTGTTGCACCACTCAGAAATCCGCGGACGATGGACGAGTGTGAACATTGCAATTCCACCCCGTCGAAACCCCCTTCTGCGCAATGCCCCGCCACGATTGCGTAACCGGCAACGATCTCGGCAATCTCGCGGACGTTGACCGCTTTGGGTACTTCGCGGAACAGGGGGTCAGCGACCGGGGAAGGCGCCCAAACCGGTAAGCGCGAATACATTGAGCTGGCCTGTCCGCCGTTGTGATTAATCTGGGCAAAAATCGGCGTACCGTGACGGTGGACGGCCTCGGTGATGCGCTTGTACCCACCGATCACGTGGCGGTGAAAGCCGTGGATCAACTTCTCATAGGGCCAATCGGTGGGATGGGTGGAGTGTTCCTCGGTGATGATCAGCCCCGCACCACCACGGGCCCTGGCCTCGTAATACGCAACATGCTGCTCGGTAGGAAGCCCATCTTCGGCGTAGTTGGTGAGGTGCGCACTAAACACCACCCGATTGCGGACGGTAATTGGCCCCAACTGCAACGGCTGAAACAAATAGCGATACTTCCCCACGTCTCAAGTCTCGCACTTGGAACGCAGTGGGGGTAATCGGGGTGCGGTCTTAGCTGTGGTGCTTGGGCCCGCCTGAGCCGTAGTGCTTTTCACCCGGGGGAAGGTTGTGGAGCTGGAGTTTCGGCAGGAAGATCAGCCCAGCAATCAGTGGAAAGGAAAACAGCAGGAACGGAAGCCGCAGATCGATGAGCGAAGCCGCCGTATACAAAGCGATTGCTAGTAGGCCCATAAGCGCATTGATGCCCTGGGATAGCCCAAAGACTTCACCCCGGCTGTTCTCATCGACCTCTTTGCCAATAAGGCCCTCGATAAAGCCAGGAGCAAGCGACAACGTACACATATCAACCGTTAAGGCGATGTAGAGCACCCCTACCCGGTTTCCCGTTGATGCGTACAGTGCCATGGTTGCCAGCCCGAGAACAAAGAGCACCTGCAGGGTCGGAACCGGTGGCAAGCGATGGGCGATTTTGCCGAAAAACACCGTGTTGGAGACGATGCCAACCAAAGCAAAATACAAAAAGAGGTACGAAATCCCTCGTGGGTCAAGTTGCAGCGGCCCGTCGGC
>JAYTWN010000489.1:0-5428 GCA_043743435.1 Acidimicrobiia bacterium | reverse complement strand
GCTGCCTGTTCGGTTGATCAACTGAAGGCGGCAGAAAACGACCATATGGGTAAAAAGTCCCCACTTACCCTGGCCAACGCTTCACTAGGCAAGATGACGCCCGATGAGCGCAAATCCGTCGGTGCCATGTTGAACGAGGCTCGGGCGGAGATGGCTACAACGTTCAGTGTTCGCAAGACGACGTTGGCCAATGCCGAGCGCCGACAGAAGCTGGAATCCGAACGGCTCGATTTGAGCGAAGCGCTGACTGAAGCCGAGCAGGGTCATGTGCATTTGATCACCCGCACCATCCATGACCTTGAGGATATCTTCGTGGGCATGGGCTTCACGGTATTCAACGGCCCTGAGGTTGAGACCGATGAGTACAACTTCGAGTTACTCAACTTCCCACCGGCCCACCCGGCCCGCACCATGCACGACACGTTTCATTTGGAGCTCGGCAAGAAGGAAGAGGTATTGCTTCGTACGCATACTTCCCCAATGCAGATTCGCGTCATGCAACAAATGAGGCCGCCGATTTATGCAGTCATGCCTGGGCGTTGTTTTCGCCGCGACACCGCGGATGCCCGCCATCTTCCGGTGTTCCACCAAATTGAAGCGCTGGTAATCGATAAGGGCATTTCGCTAGGGCACCTCGCCGGCACAATCGAGACGTTCATTCAGGCGTACTTCGGTGGGACCGGGCTCAAAGCGCGCCTACGACCGGGATTCTTCCCCTTCACCGAGCCATCCGCCGAGTTTGAGATCACCTGCCCCTTTTGTTCCGGTTCTGGCTGCAAAGTATGTTCGCAAACCGGTTGGCTGGAGCTGGGCGGTTGCGGCATGGTGCATCCCAACGTGCTGCGCAACGGCGGTGTTGATCCTGAGGAATACACCGGCTTCGCCTGGGGCTTCGGTATCGACCGTTTGGCCATGAATCGTCATAGCGTGGAAGACCTGCGCATGTTCCTAGACAACGACATTCGTATGCTCAGGCAGTTCTAGACCGAGCATTCCGTTTCGAGCATTCCGTTTCGAGCATCGGGTGGTTGCTCGCTTGGATACTTGCACGTTGGCTGCTTGGTTTGATTCCACGGGATCGTGTCAAATTCGGAACGCAAGAATCACCTGAACTTTGCCAGTAACAACACGAACTAAGTACACAAACATTTACCCCTTTGCAGTTGTCCGTCCGCATTTTGAAGTTACGTCGTTAGAGGAAATCCCATGCTTGTCCCACTATCTTGGATCCGCGAATTTGTTGACATCACCGAAACCCCACAGCACTTGGCTGATGCGTTCAACGAGCTTGGTTTGATCGTTGAAGGGTTCCAAACCGTCGGTGCCGATCTCACCGGCGTGGTCACTGCGCAAGTGAAAACGATCCGCAAGCACCCCGATGCCGACAAGATCCGGCTCGTTGACGTCGTCACGAGTGACGATCAAGCCGAACCGCTGCAGATCGCTTGCGGTGCATGGAACTTCGAAGAGGGCGACAAGATTCCCCTCGCCACCCTCGGTACGACCATGCCCGATGGGATGCATATTGAGCGACGCAAAATGAGAGGCGAATGGTCCAACGGTATGTTGTGCTCGTCACGCGAATTGAAGCTCTCTGATGATCATGGTGGCATCCTGATTCTCGCGAAAGACACACCACTGGGAATCCCGATCACTGAGGCGTTGGGCATTGTCAGCGACACCGTTTTCGATCTTTCCGTCGATGCCAACCGCCCCGATGCCATGTCGATCCTGGGCATTGCCCGTGACCTAGCGGCAAAACTGAAGCGTCCATTGAAAGATCCGGTGATCCCTGCCGGTGTTGTCGAGGCCATGCCGAGTGGTTCGGCGGTTTCTTCGCGAGGTTCGATTACCGCCACCGATTTGTGTGATCGCCTCACCGTCACAGTGTTACGCAATGCCCGGGTGACCGATTCGCCGGATTGGATGAAGTCCCGGCTTACTGCTGGCGGCATGCGTCCGATCAACAATCTTGTCGATGCTTCCAACTACGTGATGCTGGAACTTGGCGCACCCTCGCATGCATTCGATATTGACAAGTTGGCCGGTGGACGCATCGGTGTTCGTTGGGCCAAACCCAATGAGCAACTGGTAACTCTCGATGGCAACACCCGAACTCTTGCTGCCGACGGGGCCCAAGACGGTGTGATCGTCGACGGTGATGATCGTGCCATGGGCATCGCCGCGATCATGGGAGGGGCGATCTCTGAGGTCGACGAAACCACCACAGGGCTGCTGGTGGAAATTGCTCACTGGACACCAATGTGTATTGCTCGTTCGTCGAAGCGAATGGGTTTGCGCAGCGAGGCTTCGGCACGGTTTGAGCGGGGGAGTGATCCGGAGCGTTTACCCCACGCGGCGGCTCGGTTTGTTGAGCTGGTGCGCCTTACCTGCCCTGAGCTGAAGGTTGAATCGTATGACGATATTCGCACCACATCGCCGGTTGAGAAGAAAGTACGCGTACGTACAGCACGAGTAAATCTCATTCTGGGCACTGCTTTGAACGATGCAACGATTTCGAAGCTGTTGGCGCCTATTGGGTTCACCTGTACCCCCAATGGTGAAGATGGCGTGACCGAAGTGGTTATTCCAACGTGGCGAACCGATGCCACCGAAGAAATCAATGTCATTGAAGAAGTTGGCCGACACTTTGGGTACCAAAACATTGAACGTCAGAAGCTACGGACAGATCTCGTCGGCGCGCTTAGTACCTATCAACGTCAACGCCGTCGGGTCACGTTGGCTCTTGCCGATCGCGGTAACGATGAAGTGTGGACAGCAACACTTATTAACCCTGTCGACTTGGGCCGTGCTGGGTTGTCGAGCGAAGCAGTGGTGCTTTCCAATCCGCTCGACAAGGCCGAATCAGTGATGCGTACGTCGCTTCTGCCGGGGATGTTGCGCACCCTTGCCTACAACGCCAACCATCGAAACCCGGCAGTGCGCATCTTCGAAATCGGCCACGTGTTTGGCTTGCCTCGTCCCGATCAAATTGTTCCCTATGAGCGTGAACATCTCGTGATGGCCCTGGCCGGTGAGGGTGACGATGCCCGCCGTGCGGTTGCACAACTTGATGCCATCGTTGAACTGTTGCGCATCAAGCCTGCCACCATTCGCCTGGATTCTGCCGACGATATTGCCGGTCTTCACCCCACTCGTTCCGCTCGGATTATCGGTTCAGGAACTGGGTTTCCGATCGGTGTTGTGGGCGAAATTGATCCCGGCGTGTTGGCCGAATGGGGTATTGATCGCCGGGTTGGATACCTACAGATCGATCTCGAAAACCTCTGCGCGCTTGCGAAACGAACCGATGCCATCACCTCCGCCCCGAAATTCCCATCGAGCGACTTCGACCTAGCCTTTGTGGCCCCCGACTCTCTGACCGCTTCGGCACTCGCGCAATCAATCCGCCGGGCTGCGGGCGACCTCGTCGAATGGGTCCGCCTTTTCGATGTGTACCGCGGAACCGGTGTGCCCGAAGGTTCACGAAGCCTGGCCTACCGTCTACGCCTCAACGCCGCCGACCGCACCCTCACCGACGTTGAAGTGGTTGCCGCCCGCCAAGCCTGCATCGACGTCGCCGCAAAGCAAAACGCCATCCTCCGCTCGTAGGTTGATGTTGGGATTGACTTTCGGCCATCCCGGGAGCAGGAGAAGTGCGAACCGATCGTGCTTGCGAAGCATCCCTTCGAGGCTTAGAACTTGCCTAAATCTGTAAAGACTTGCTAAAATCGCAAATATGCTTTTGGAACACCTGGCCCAACGAATCGTTCAGGGGCGTAAACTGGCAAAGCTGAGTCAGTCGGAGCTGGGTAGAAGGGTTCGGCTTGATGGGACCGCGATATCGAAGATCGAGGCGGGAAAGCGGCAGGTTTCGGCTCTTGAGTTGCTGCATATTGCCGAAGCGGTCCAAAAGCCCATCGCTTGGTTTGCTGCCTCAGACGCAGCAATCGTGCTGTCCCATCGGAATTTCGCCGGTAGTGACTTGCAAGCCCAAATGGGTGACGTCGCTGCTTCACGAGCCCAAGAAATCCTCCTGCTTTGGCAGCTCGGAACGTTGCCGAAACCCGAGTTAGCTCCGTTGGATCAAACGAACAAAACTGTGGAGGAATTAGCGGGAGCGATCAGAAAACTCCTGAACGCCGGTCCCGGCCCACTTCTTGGTTTAGCGGCGCTCGCTGAAACGCTAGGACTGTATACCTTTGTGACCGATTTCGGGCAAGGAGTGGAGGCCTGCTACTGCCCTGTCGAGCCAGGGCTGGGCGTCGCAATCTTGAATGGTTCGATAGCTTCCGGGCGACGAAGAATGAGTTTGTCTCACGAACTCGTGCACCATGTTTTTCAGGACGCCTATGAAATTACTTGGACCGAAGCTGGATCGGAATCTGAGCGCAAGGTTCACGCAATTGCGGGCGAGATACTGGCACCTAAATTCGAACTCGTTTCGGCATTCAAAGATTTGCAGGGTCAAGGTCGAAGTCCTGCTGAGGCCGTAAATGTGCTTGCCTTTACCCATCGGGTCAGCCTCACCGTAATTAGCCACCAGCTAAAGTACGCCAGGGTTGAATTGCCCTTCGATCAGGACGTACCGAGTTTGGGGAAACTTGATCGCATAGAACTGGCTATAGACAACATGGTCGACGAGTTGCCGGTTGGCATCTCTCCAAAGGGGTTCGACCGAGCCGTGGCACGAGCCGTTCGGCAAGGACTCCTCTCGCCGCAACGGGCCGAAGAAATTTTGCCGGGAGAATCACTTGCTCCGTCTAGAGAACGCCGCAGCCCAGCTGAAGCGCTAATCGGTTGCGTCAGAACTCTGTGACTTGGATCCTCGATTATCCCGTCATCCGGGCTGCGTCCGAGGTGTTTGGTTCACCAAGTTTCCTGATCGCAGTTTTGCCTGGGCGAATCGTTGTCACGGATCTCCTTGCAGAAGAACACCCCTTGCTTGTGGGAGGAATCGATGTGGCGACCATTGCGGAGTTGGACGACGATCCACTCGGTGATCCCGCCCAGACGGCGATCGTGTCGCTTTTCACTGATCTAGCGAAGCGCCTAAGTGTGCAATCTGCAGCCGTTGTTGCCTGGGCTGAAATAAACGCAGCAACGTGCATCGTTGATGAATTTGCGACCCAAAAACTCTGTCAAGAACGGGGCGTCGAATACCGAAGCTCCGTCGACATCGTCAATAAGCTTCTCCTGCACGAACAAGTCAATTCGAACCTAGCGACTGTGTTCCTAGCTCGGGTTTTCGAACATGTTGGCACCCAAGTCGACGCTGGCGAAGTCATAACTGGGCTTGTCAAAAACCACTAGCGTTATGGGCTGCTCGTCAGCGGAGCGATGGCGATCGACAAGTAGGAAACGCGTATCTGCATAAATCGTTGCTTGGACTGAATGGTGGGCGGGCGGGTAGGGTCGAGGGTATGAC
>JAYTWN010000488.1:0-7132 GCA_043743435.1 Acidimicrobiia bacterium | reverse complement strand
TCTCGTGGCCTTTACTGCCGCTCACCTCAAAGGCCACCGCTCCGTCTACTCCGCGCAGCGCCGCGAACATGGCCCCCTCGGCCTCCCTTGGATCGCGGCGCGGTCGAATCATCATTGATTGGCTTGATACGTCGCCTCACCGTCCAAGCACGCTGGGGCAAACAGAGGTTGAAGAGAGACCAACGAGCTGTTCTTACATTTAGAGTTGGTGGCCAAGTTGTTCCACGAAGCCGCAGAGAGAAAAATTCGATGAGCGAGTCATTTGTAAAGTTCACCAAACCATTGATTGGCGGAGAATGGCGCGGCGATACCAGTGCTGCGATTGCAGTTAGCAACCCGTTGACCGGCGGGGTCTTGGTGGAGGCGGCAACGAGCAGCGTCGCTGATTGTGTTGATGCTGTCCAGGCGGCCGCTGATGCCCTGCCTGCCTGGAAGGCGACCGCACCTCGTCAGCGAGCGGAGATTCTCCGTCGGGCGTTTGAACTCATGATTGCTGAACGCGATGAAATCGCGCGGCTCATAGCGGCGGAGAACGGTAAGGCTTACAGCGAAGCCGTTGGCGAAGTCACCTATGCCGCAGAGTTCTTTCGATGGTTTAGCGAAGAGGCGTCGCGGATCGGCGGGGAGCTTCGCCTCGCTCCGAATGGCGACAAGCGCATCTTAGTTACGCCGCAAGCAGTTGGAGTATGTGTACTTATTACTCCGTGGAACTTCCCCGCCGCCATGGCCACCCGCAAAATCGGGCCAGCATTGGCTGCAGGTTGCACGTGTGTGCTGAAACCCGCCCCCGAAACTCCGCTCACGGCATTTTACTTAGCTGATCTACTACTCCGAGCCGGGCTGCCTACTGGAGTTCTCAGTGTGGTTCTTCCAGAACCACCGGTGCAAGCCGTTGCGGCCATGTTGGCTCATCCCGCGGTTCGTAAATTGTCGTTTACTGGTTCGACGGTGGTGGGCCAAGTCCTCCTTCGTCAGTCGGCCGATCGGGTTTTGCGAACGAGCCTTGAGCTTGGTGGGAACGCTCCATTTGTGGTGCTGGCCGATTCCGATGTTTCTGTAGCCGTTGAAGCCGCGATGCTGGCCAAGATGCGCAACGTTGGTGCCTCTTGTGTTGCTGCGAATCGTTTTTATGTGCACGCCAGCGTTGCTGATGAGTTCACTGCCACGTTCGCGAATCGTATGGGTGCATTGCGTGTTGGTTTGCAAGGCGAGGCTGATGCTGAAGTTGGTGCACTCGTAACCCAAGGAGAACGGGACAAGGTCGCGGCAATCGTTCAGCAGGCCCAAGATGGCGGAGCGAAGGTGGTTACGGGTGGAGCCGCGCCACAGAGCCCGGGGTTCTTTTACGCGCCGACGGTACTTTCTGGGATTGCTCCCGATTCCCCCATGTTGTTCGCCGAGATCTTTGGCCCGGTCGCACCTATCGTTATGTTCGAAGACGAGGATGATGCGATTCGTTTGGCCAACGGAACCGAAGCCGGATTGATTGCCTACGTGATGAGCGCCAACCTATCCCACGCCCTGTCCGTCGCCGAACAACTCGATACCGGCATGGTGGCCATCAACCGCGGGGTTATCTCCGATCCAGCAGCACCTTTTGGCGGCATGAAGGCCAGCGGGCTGGGACGCGAAGGTGGTTTCGAAGGGATCGAGGAGTACCTAGAGCGTAAGTACATCGGCGTCACCTGGTAGCGAACGCTGCGCCGAGATTCAGATGGAACCACCTCACGCAGGCGCGTTAGAAGAACACCCACCACGCAGGGCGGCGCCGTTTTTGATATGTGTGATTCCTTAGGCTGCCCCGAGGTGAATCGTTTGGTCAGCACACGACAGCAACCGGTCGTCATGCGTTGAAAGAATGACCGTTCGTCCAGCATCGGCGATCGAGCGAAAGAGACTTCGCACATCGGCAACTGAAGAACCATCGAGATGGGCGGTTGGTTCGTCGGCGAGAACGACAGATGGGTTGGTGGCTAAGGCGCGAGCAACCGCAACGCGCTGCTGCTGCCCTCCGGAGAGTTGATTTGGCCGCTGACCGCAGCAGTGTCCTAGCCCGAGCTCCGTGAGAAGACGATTGGCCCGCTCCGCTGCGTCTCGACGGGAAATGCCCAGAAGCGACAACGGCACGGTCACGTTCTCCAACGCCGTGAGGCTGGCAATCAAGTTGTAGGACTGATGCACCACGCCGACACGCGTCCGGCGATACGCGTCGAGCTGTTTCCCGGTGAGCGATGTGACTTCAATTCCGCCGACCCAAATAGCACCCCGTTGAGGACGCAACATTGCCGCGATGCACGAAAGAACCGACGTCTTACCGGAACCCGAACGGCCGACGAGCGCAGTGACCCGACCTGCCGGCGCATAAATGTTAAGTCCGTCGATTGGCGTTACCCGTTCGCTCGATCGTTGGTACGAGATCATCAGATCTCGTATGTGCACATCGCTTCCCCCGGCAATAGTCGGAGGAAATGCTTCAGCGGGAATCGTTGCAGCGAGTGGCGGTGAAAGGGTTGACATGGTCATCTCAGTTTCCGAAAGCAAGGGCAGGTTGAATGGTGAATACGCGTTTGGCCGCAGCAAGGCAAGCGAGAAAACCAATGGCAATGGCAACGAAGGGAAGGAGCACGAACGCTGATGTTGGAATCTCAGCTGACAGAGGAAAGACAGGAGCGATGATCGTGGCCAAACCGGCACCGACGATTGAGGAGGTACCGCCGAGAAGAGCCGCCTGGAGGGCAAGGCTCCCTACAAGGGATCTCGACCTTGCACCCATGCCTTTCAACACAGCTATGTCCTTGGTTCGTTCCAAAACGCCGAGGTAGACGACGGATCCCATGATGAGAGCAGCGACGAGCCAGAGCAACGAACGCACCATGGAAATCGTTTTTTGTGCGTTCACAACCGGCCGCAGTCCATCAATCTTCGCCTCGCCGTTGTCGAGAACCTTTGTTCCGGCGGGTGGTTGAACCACGCGATCTACCACGATGGCCGTTGCCAAATCTTTGCCTCCGAAGGCCAGGGCTTGGGCATCGTGCAGAGTTACGTACACGTTGGGAACACCAGCTAAAAGCCGAGCTCCAGACACCTTCCCCACAACAGTGAACGTTCGTGTGCCCAGGCGAATCCGCTGTCCGACTTGCGCACCGAGGGTGACATCGACAACCACTTCACCATCTGCACCGACGGTGCGACCCGACGCCGCAACCGGAGAACCCAGCCGACCGGGCGGGGAACCGACCAGGTTCACGTGTTGGTGTTCACCGAACTTGGTCCCGTCGCCTCGTTGCACACTCTGACGACCGAAGAGCAACGGCGCAGCGTGGGCCAATCCAACCTGTTTCACAACCGCGGCAACGGTGGCGGATGAGAGCGGTGAGGGTTGCAGGAATGGGCCCGTTCCGCCTTTATCGACGACCCAGGCCGCACCCCGAGCAAGCGAGACCGTTCGTGCTGATTCATTGTCGAATCCGGCGGAGAGTCCAGACATAACGAGCGCTAGCGCGAACACGAGAGCGGCGCCAGCGATGGCGATTCCGATGCGACGACTGCGCCATTGTAGGTCTCGAAAGGCAATTTTGATCATGCCCAACGGTGACGGTTTGTGAGAACGTTTGCATCCGTGAGATCACTGATATTTTCTGATTGGACAAAACGGGATGCCCCCACGCTGAGACACCTGTACTTTTGTTTCGTCGCCGTGCCATGGTTGACGGCGTGAATTGCATCGGGTTGGCAAGCGATTAGTGGATGAGAGGTTACGCAGTGATTGTGCTGGGTCGAGAGCCTGAGCTTCGTCAATTGATGGCCGCCGTTGACCGGGTTCGGTCTGGCGCCGGTGCCATTGTCACCCTCGAGGGTGAGCCTGGAATCGGTAAAACTCGACTCCTCGAAGCTCTACTCGGGGAGATAACCCGTGAACGCTGGCACGTGTTCGATGCTCGATGCGCTGAACTCGATATCGAACGTCCATTCGTTCCCGTAAGCATCGCTCTTGAGGAACTCATCGAACGGCTTGATCAGTCGACGCCGACGGAACTTCTTGAGGCGAAATCGTTGCTCGACGTCTCAAGGAGTTCATGGGCGCCTGGTGATGTGGCCGGCGATCGCATCACGACCGCTCTGGTTGAGGGACTCAGTGAACTCGCACGAGATGCTCCCCTGCTCGTCATCTTTGACGATGCCCATTGGATTGATGAAGCTTCGGCGGATCTGCTCTGGCGATTGACCCGACGTCCGCGCTCCACCAAGATCCTCATCGTGGCGGCATTTCGCACCTCAACTCGTGAGAGAGTACAGGCCCTGCGCCGAGGACTCGATGCCAATGGTGCGGCGAATGTGGTTCTCAGTCCGCTCCGACCCCAGGAGGCTCGGCAGTTGGCCGAGGTCCTGCTGGGCAGACCTGTAGACGAATCGACGCAACACCTGCTCACCGCCGCCGCAGGCAATCCGCTCTTCATTACCGAGCTGCTTGGTGGGCTCACCGAGATCGAAGAGTCCTCGGGTGATAAGCGCACAGACGTGTATCCTGCGGTTCTACGCGGGCTGGTGCTTCGCCGACTTTCCGTTCTCGACGAAGTCGGTCGGCTGGCAATCTCCGACGCCGCGCTCCTTGGTCTTTCATTCGACCTACGTACGTTGGCAGACATCCAGGGTATTGAGATGGCACCGTTGATGCTGTCACTTACTCCAGCGTTGGAGATGCGAATACTGGTGGAAACGCAAGGCAGATTGGCTTTTCAGCATGCAATTGTCCAGTCAATCGTTGCTGGAGACCGAAGTGAAACCGTCCGCCGAATCCGTCACAGTTACCTTGCTTCGCGCCTAGTCATGCTCGGCGCGCATGCGACGGAGATTGCCGAGCAGCATTGGAAAAGCACACCGTCTCACGATGGCTCCGCGGTTCAATGGATGTTGCGCGCCGCCGGCGAGGTGCGTCCACTCTCCTTGCCATCTGCGCTCACCTGGACACAACGCGCCCTCGCCTGCTGTCGGGATAGCGAGCCGACGTTTGCTCTGCAACTCAAGATCGCCGAACTCCACGTGCTTGTTGGCGAAGTAGTCGAGGCGGAGGCGATTTGTCGCTCAATGAGCACTCGTCGAGCTTCTGTCGAAGAGCAGATTGTTCTCGAATCCACACTCGCCGCGCTCACGACGATGGCTGGAAGAACCCGCCAAAGCGAAGCGTTGCAGCATGTGAATACGATCCTCACGCTGGTTGGGCAGCGAGACGTGCGCCGGGTGGAATTGTTTGGATGGAAGGCACTGCTTGCTCTCTACATGGGCGACCTTGACGAGGCCCAACGTTGTGCAGACTATTCGATCAGCTTGACACTAAATGAGGTCGACGGCGACCCCGTACCCCTGCAGAGCCGTTCCTACGAAGCACTCTCTCTCGTGGCAACCATGCGCGGCGACCCGGGTCTTGCCGACCGATATTCGGCTCGCGCTATGGCGACCTTCGACCACCAGGCCGCCAACCCATTCAACGCCTTGTTGCTCCCCCACCTCTCCCGTTCACTTGCGTTGCTTACATCGAGGCCGATAGAAGAAGTCATCGCCGTGATCCAACAGGGTTGGGAGGAGAGTGCTCGAACGGGCCACGAAATGTCGCGTATCCATTTGGAACCAGTCATGGCCATTTTTCACTTTTTGAAAGGTGACGTTGACGTCGCCCAATCGGTCGTTGAACACACACTTGATCGCACGATGGATTGGCGCGCTGGTGGTATCGCCCTACCTACGGCAACAGGATTGGCCGCCTATCTCGCCATGTTTCGGGACGACTTGGCGAAGGCTCGGATACTCGCGGATCGG
Source organism: Acidimicrobiia bacterium (assembly GCA_043743435.1). Classification (GTDB taxonomy): domain Bacteria; phylum Actinomycetota; class Acidimicrobiia; order Acidimicrobiales; family JANYDT01; genus JANMZO01. The sequence goes on along the minus strand of JAYTWN010000488.1, from coordinate 1,318 downwards.
TCGCTCGACGAATTGCTTGGCGGTGGAGCCCAAGCTGGAAGCGCCGACTTTGCGATTTACTGCATTGCCTTGGTTGCTGAGGCCTGTGGTGAGCCCGACAAGGCACGAGATTTGTTCGTCGGGGCGTGGGATCTCTTCGCAAAAGATGCCAGTCTTTACAGCATCGCTCCTGAGGTCGTTCGTTACGAGCGTTCAACTCGACCGGAGTATGCCGCCGAGATCGTTGCGCTAACAGAGGCTCGGGCCCGGCAAAGCAATGCTGCAATCGATCGAGCCCATGCGTTGGCGGCTCGGGGCTTTCTAGACGACGACCATGTTGCGATTGACACCGCTGCGGACGCGTGGGCCGAAGTTGGTTGGACGCTGGCGGCAGCACGAATGAAGAACTTTGCCCTTGATATGGCTGCGCACAGGCTCCCCGAGGACGAAAAGCGTGAGCGCTATACACAGCTTCGCAATTTTTGGCTTCGACTGGAACTTGCGTATCCGATTCGAATGCTCGATGCCCGACACCCGACACTGGCGAAGAAGCAACGCAGAAACTCTCGCCCAACCTCAGGGCCAGCGTCGCTCAGTCAAACGGAATGGGCTGTGATTCGCCTCGTAAGGGAGGGTCTCACCAATCGGCAAATAGCCACTCGGCTGTTTGTGTCACATCGGACAATCGACACGCATGTGAGTCACTCGCTCGCCAAACTTAATCTCTCGTCGCGTGTTCAACTGGCCAGGATCACCGAGCACGAGCCGGTTTGAATTCTTCAACACATGCTTGCCAATTGGCACCTACGAGAAATGATCGGTAACGTTCTCAACGGTTGGGTTCGGTGATTGCGTTCGGGTCTCCGGTGGAACTCGTGGCATCGATGGCGCAACAATGTCTCACAAACGTGGTCAAAGTTTCCCGGTCGAAATGAAGGACTGTGTCAATTGTGGTCATCGAATCCAGCCAGTTAGATTTTGAGTCAAGAGGAGATAACCAAAGTGCCACTTGACGCAGGTTTCGCCGCTGTCGTCTCGGTAAACGAAACGGTTCTCACCAGCGTTCTTCGCCTCATTCGTTCGCAGCAGAGCGCACTGTTTCTCCAAGTTGGGCAGTTTCTTGTCCAACCGATAAGTTGGAACATCTATCTCGACGAGCCGGAGATCAAATGTCACGCCGCCGATGGCGGAACGGTGCGCATCGCCATCCGTGCTTGGGGAGAAGTTACGGACCTTACCTTGAGCGGTCCCGATGCAACCTACGAAGTCATCTGGAACCTCGTGGTGAATGCCCAGCCGCTGGTTACCATCGTGCGCCTATCGCCGACTCCAGAAACTC
>JAYTWN010000487.1:0-11338 GCA_043743435.1 Acidimicrobiia bacterium | reverse complement strand
CGATGCCACGTCAACGATGTCGCATCAAGGGCCTCTTCGTTTTCGGCGTTCTTTAGCCAGTCGAGTTCACGGGAAATCCCATAGCCTTGCTCGAATAGGTCACCGGCTGGAAGTAACCCGCGTTCCTCTGCAAAGAGGAGGAAGACAACACGCATCATGATGGTGACCGCGGCTTCGTAGGAGTCGCGTGCACGGCTGGGTAAGGGGCTCGGCAGACCTCGGCTCATTGTGTCAGTTGCCGATTCCGAAAAGGACCGCACCAGCAGTTCAACGGCGCGTCGGACTTGGCTGCCCAACGCTTCGGTGATCTCCTCTGCCGCAGCAATGGACTCGGAGAACAACACCGAAAGTCGTTCATTCGGATCACCGCCAATGACGTACTGACGGTCAATCAGCGTAAGAAACGCATCCCTCGCAAATGGCTCCTCAACCCACGTGAGCGCATCAAAGACCCCCGATGCTGCCATCGATCCGTCCCCTACGCTGACCAGCGCCCACCAGCGGCCGTCCGTGACGATCCCTATGCGTACATTGTGTTGACGAAGCAACGCTTCCATTCGGTCAATGGCGGTGGCGGCCCAACCATCGCTCGGTGTTTGCCGTAGGGACTCTGTTGGGTCGACGATTGCGACGTAAGCCCCAACGTCGCCAAGCAAGTCAATAAGGGTGGCGTGCGGAGTAAAGGTGACGCTTCGATTCGGCGACTGGGTTTCCACGTTGGCTGGAATGCCCATTCGAAGTGAGGTTGACCACCCGGCGACGTCACGCAGTACCGCTTCAACCCAAACGTCCCGCGATGTTCGGTAAGCGTCGATTCCTTCGGTCGCTGGTAGCCGGTCGAATTGTTCCCAAGCGCGTTTAAACTCTTTCCGTTCGGCGACGAGAAAGTCGAACCGATGGGCATGGATGGAGCGAAGTGGTTGGATGCCGTTCGGCCAAACGCGCTTTAGCGGCGGGATCGCCAGGAACGGCCCTTCAATGTCGACCAACTCAAGCCACTGGCGATGCAAATCTGTGGCCGTCTTCGTTGGAGCTGATTTGCGTTGCGGCTCGGGCATCAGTTCACCAAACCTTCCGCGTCGGCTGAGGTGAGGGCGAAAACGACTGCGGCGGTCGTCGTGTGGTGTTTGATATTGGAATACCGCTCGTTGATCGCAGAAACCTCCCGATGCTCCTCATCGGTGAGTTCTTCCAAGCGCGCGGCCATGGACTCCATGTCACGTCGCCGCTGGCGTTGCTGGTCATCGGGGAAAAGCATCGCTGCAACCTTTGCTTCATCCATATTGAGTGCCTGTAGCGATTCGGTCAGATTCGTGCGGAAGGCCGCAAAGATCTGCTGCGCTCGTCGTACGTCTGCATCACGTCGCTCAATTAGCTGCGCGCTTACGGCTTCTTTGCGTTTCGCAGCTCGAGCTTCGATCGATTCAGTCAACCGGGCTGGCAGTGGTGCATCGGTTGCGTTCCACATTTCCGAGACTTGCAGGCGAACCAGGTGGTCGGCGAGTATCAGGTTGTTGGCATCGAGGGCCAGGTCGAGCGCAGCTTCGGCTTTCTCCTCGGCCATTGCTCGTCTGCCTTGTAAGCGCACCCCAGCGAGAAATACTTCCTCGTGTAGGCGGAGCCCACCTCGTCCAACCAACACCATTCGAGTCACCGCCCCGACAAACGACTCGGAAAGTTCAGGGACGATGACCGCAGTGACTCGGTTCAACGAAGTATCGACGCTCCACAGAGAACGACGAAGCAGCCGCTGGGCGCGTTGCAGGATTGGATGGCCGAGATGGACGTACACCGTGTCGTCGCCGCTTTTTGCCAGTTCACTGTCAAACGTGATTGGCCGGATGTCTCCCGGTGCGAGGCGAGTGTCGAGTCCTGTCAGCACGCTCTGCCATCCCGCCGTGAGGGGTGGCAAGTCGAAGACGCCCTCACCACTTTCATAGAGCGGTACGAGGGGTGGCTGATGGGTGATCCGCAAAGCGGTGTCGACGACCCGCCGCAGATTTTCTGGATCGAGATGCTTCTCGGTGCGTGAGGCGTCGAAGCCCTGTTCGAGTTTGGTGAGCTGAGCATTCAGTTCTTGACCGTTAGCAAGTGAAGCGTTGATAACTTCGTTCGGATCTATACCAGCAGCTTTACGGCGTTGAGGTTTGCGACGCCCGAAGTGGGTTTGAATCTCGTCGCCGATTACTTGATTGACAGAGCCGAGATCGGTCTCGACGATCGAAACTTTCTTGGCGATCCGAGCCATGAAGCTGTAGTCGCCCGCATAAATTGAGGTGTCAGATTCTGGAATGAAGTGGAACACTTCCGGAGCCAGCCGCTGACCGTAACGATCGATTCGCCCGATTCGTTGTTCGAGGCGGGAAGGGTTGAAGGGGATGTCAAAATTCACCAGACGATAACAGTAAGTCTGCAGATCAATTCCCTCGCCGGCCGCGTCAGTAGCCAACAAGACCCGTACCTGTGCATTTGGTGCGGTTGGGTCAGCGACGAATTGCGAACGAATGAGCTCTCGATCTATCGGTGGCGTCGAACCCTGAATAACTGCGAGCACCTCGGTGTAGCCCTGCTGAGCAAGTACGCGTTGAATCCAATCAACGGTGTGGGCGTACTCGGTGAAAACAACAACCCGCTCAGTCGTCCACACACCATTCGGGCGGCATACTTCGTTTAGAAACGTGAGGAGGGTGGCGAGCCGTGAATCTGGTCGACTTTCGTAGCTCAGTCCCCAATCTCGTAGTTTTTCGAGCTGACCCGGTTCGGCTGCACTGAGAGGATCGGAGCTTTTCGAATGGGCTAAGTGTTCGTCTTCGTCTTGGGTCCAGAGACCTTCTTCCTCATCGGCTTGCCCATCGCCGAGAACGTCGTCGTAGTCAAGTTCGCCAAGCGGTTTGCAGGGCGCACGGACAGATAGTGCGCCAGGGTCTGTCCAAACGCAAAGGGGCTCGACAGGAAGCGTTTCTTGAGAAGAATCGTGACGATATCGCCACTGGGTTTCGTGCCATTGAGCTTGGCGCTTTTCCAAACGATGTCGTCGAGTTCGGAAAACATCGCTTCTTCGTCACCAGATGGTTTGAATGCAACAGCGGTAACAACTCGGCTCTTAAACCCTTTACCAACGATGTCGCTTTTGAGACGACGTATCGTGACGTCTTGGAGAGCGTCTTTGTCGAGCAGCGCGCCACGTTTGAACCGGCGGCCGTCAATCATTTCAAGCAACGCCGTGAACGATTCAGGATGCCCGTTGTGCGGAGTCGCTGACAGAAACAAACGATGCTCGCATTTGTCTGCAAGCTGCCGGACCGCTACTGTTCGGTCGGTGTCAACGGCGTAGCCTCGGCCACCGGCGACAACGGACGGTCCGGCGGGAGCAACGTGGTGAGCTTCATCGACGATCAAAATGTCGAACGCGTATTGCTTCGCAGACTTCGGATTTGAAGCTTGCGCATAAACGTCACGAAGCATCCGCTGCGCTCGGACTTGGGGAAGCCACTTCAACGAGACGATGACTCGCGGGAATATCAAAAGTGGGTTGGCATGCAACCCGTGAGTTCGGCGAACCTCGGCCATCTTGTCGGAGTTGACGATGGTGAAGTCGAGACCGAACTTGTCACGCATCTCGTCTTGCCACTTCAAAGACAAACTCGGCGGGCAAACGACAATGGCCGTTCGTGCACGATGGCGAAGCAGAAGTTCTTGGACAACAAGCCCGGCCTCGATGGTTTTACCGAGACCGACGTCGTCAGCGAGGAGAAGGTTCGTTCGGGGGGAAGCGAGGGCGCGCCGCAGCGGCTCGAGTTGGTAGGCCTCGATGTTCGCGCCGGACCAAAATGGTGCCTGGAAGCGGTTCGGATCGGCCGAAGTGACGGCTCCCCACCGAACTGCATCAATGAACCCCGCCAACATCACCGGATCATCAAACGATTCGGCGCTGATTTGTTCGGGAAGGCCGCGATCCTTTTCCACGGTGTGGCCGACTTCGAGTTCCCAAATGACACTGAGAGTGTCACCCATACGGTCCTCATCGAGCGACTGGAGATCGACAACGTGAGTCAGTTCCGCACGACCCTCGTCGGCTGGGCTGCGAGGAAGTCCCTGCGCACGTACGTTGGCAACCGCCCAGGATGAACCCCGTACTTGAACTACCTGCCCTCGTTCCGGCAATGCTGGTCTTACCAGTGGCATCATCAGATACGGGCTGGGCTTACCAGCAGGAATGATGATGTTGCCGAAAGGAAGGATTGCACCGCCCCATTCTGCCCCACACGGTGGCCGGATCGCTGTCAGAAAGTTAGAGGTATTCGAGAGCGCACTGAAAAGTCGTGTGCCGTTGACGCTGAGTCGGCCTTCGTGACCTGATTCGGTTAACCTGAGGCGACGAGAGGATGAGCCGATGGCCGCAAACGCAGAACATCTAAAGGCTCTGATCCAGAGTCACATGTCTGGCGATGAGACCCGATTCGAAGCGGTCACCCTGCAGGTGGCTGCTAAAGCCGCGCGCCAGGGGCAGCATCAATTGGCCACCGATCTGAAGAAGCTGTTGGAAACGACGAAGCGCGACATCGTTCCTTCTCGACGGGGTGCAACGGCGTTGGCGCAGCCTCGTGGTGACGTTGCCGAGCTCGTCACTGCTTCGTATCCCGACACTGCGCTGAGTGATCTTGTGGTCCCTGCCGAGTTGTTGGCCCAGTTGAGTCGGGTTGTCACCGAACAGCGACAGCAGGATCGTTTGCTTGCCCACGGTTTGGTGCCGGTTCACCGCCTTTTGTTGACTGGCCCGCCGGGAACCGGAAAGACAATGACCGCCCGAGCGTTGGCTCATGAACTTAGCCTGCCACTGTTGTCGGTTCGATTAGATAGTGTTCTGTCGAAGTTCATGGGTGAAACAGCAGCCAAACTGCGGGTTGTTTTTGATGCGGCGGCTCAACAGCGAGCTGTGTATTTGTTTGACGAGTTCGATGCGCTCGGTGCCGATCGTTCGGGTAACGATGTTGGTGAAGCTCGACGTGTGCTCAATAGCTTCCTAATCTTCCTAGAGAACGCCCCCGCTCACAGTGTGGTCGTGGCGGCCACGAATCATCCGGAATTGCTTGACCGTGCGTTGTTTCGACGGTTCGACTTGGCTATCGATTTCCCGATGCCAAATCTTGAATCGAGTCGTGAGATTATGAAGCGACGTCTTCGAGGATTGTCTGGTTCGATCGCATGGAATAAAGTAGGTGTGCTTATGGAAGGGCGTAGCCCAGCGGAACTTGTTGCGGTTGCCGAGGCCGCTGCGAAAGCGGCGATCCTTGCAGGTGAAGCCAAGGTTGGCACGGCGCATTTGATTGCGGCGTTGGCAGAACGTCGGGTAACGGGTGGCTCTGCGCACTGATCTTGATCACATAGTCGTTTCGGGTTTGGTCCAAGATCACAACCTGACAAGGAAAGGTTCAGGCGACCAAAAGATTCGAGTGGTTGAGGATCGAGTCGGGCACGCGGTGGCATTGGCCGACGGATTGCATGCGGCTATAGCGGAGGACCGGCGGGGTAGGGATTCGATCGATGGAGAGCTTGCGTCGCTCGGGGTATTTGTAACGATCCGTGCAGCGTCGGCCGACTTTCCGCTGAAACTTGAATCGCTTGACCGCTGGTCCCAGCACCGCAAAACACCCAAGATTCCACTTTGGGCGTTACTTGCAGTGGCAACCGACGAGAACGGGTTTGAGACCGCTTCCGTTTGGATTGCAGATGCGTCGTTGGAAGCCTTTTTTAAGCTGCTCAGCGACTACCAAAATGAGATGACCAAACCCAGCAAGTCCTTCCCGGATGGTCACCCAAAGAACGATGAACTCGTTGCCAATATGGCTGAGATCCGCAAGGGCGTAGCGAGAGATTTGTGGACCTCGGCAGGGGAAGTGCCGGAGGGAAGTGTTTGGTGGGAGCTAGTTTTGCGACGCTCTGATGCTGCGATGCAAGTGCTCAATGCGGTTGCCGTTGCGTTCGATCTAGTCGTTGCACCTGAGGTTCTGAAGCTCGATGACTGTTTGGTCGCATGGGTCGAAGGGACATGGGAGAACGTCTCCATGCTTACGATTACGAAAGTCACGCTCCGGGAAATCCGGCGGCCGAGTCGAGTTAATCGAGTGCTCGATCTGCCGGGCGAAGATCAAGATGAATATGTTGCTGATCTTGTTTCGAGGTTGCCTAACGCGACTGGCAATTCATCGGTGACTGTGTGTCTGCTCGACACGGGCGTACTTGCCGGGCATCAACTGCTTGCTCCATTCTTAGGGCTAACGAGTCTGCATTCGGCGGTAACGCCTGACGGGACTGCGGATGTTCAAGGACACGGCACGAAAATGGCTGGCCTTGCAATGTACGGAGATCTTCAGCCAGTATTTGAATCTTCTGGCCCGGTCGATATTCGCCATTCGCTAGAGTCCGTCAAGATCCTCCCTGATTCGGGGAGCAACGATCGATCCATATATGCACTTATTACTTCCAAGGCAGTTGCATTGCCGGAAGCCGCTCAGTTTGATCGGTTGCGAACCTTTGCGTTGGCTGTCACTGCGCAAGACCAACCCGCGCATGGCGAACCGACGACGTGGTCTGCGGCCATTGATGCTTTGGCAGCTGGGGCAGCTATCGATCAATCTTCCGACGGCGTGCTTTCGTTGCTTGATGAACCGGACGAACGCGCCACCCGGCTGTTCGTCGTGTCGGCCGGAAACGTGCGGAACGATCCCGCTTCTGACTACTTGGCGCAAGCCGACCTCAGTGGGATTGAAGAACCGGCGCAAGCCTGGAACGTTCTCACAGTTGGAGCTTTTACCGAATTGGTAGGCGCTTCTCTCAGCCCGAGCTTTCAAGGGTGGTCCCACCTTGCGGAAGTAGGGGAACTGTCTCCCCACAGCAGGACGGGAGTTTCGTCGCAGCGCCAATGGCCAAACAAGCCTGACGTGGTGTTCGAGGGCGGCAATCTTCTCATCGGGCCGAATGGATTGTTTGACGACAAAGACGCTTCAATCTCGTTGACCTCCACTTCGCACAGGGGAGTGAATTTGATTGCCTCTGCAAACGCAACAAGCGCCGCGACTGCCTTGGCCGCCAACCTTGCGGCAAACCTTGCGGTTCGGTATCCGTCGGCGTGGCCAGAGACCATTCGTGCACTTATGGTTCACTCTGCCGAATGGACCCCTGCGATGCGAACTCGATTCGAGCCGGCCTCGAAAACGCAACGGTTTTCACTATTGCGCAGATACGGATGGGGAGTTCCTCAGGCAGACCGAGCGTTGTCCTCGACCTCGAATGCAGCGACCTTAATCATTGAGGACTCCTTTCAGCCCTTCGAAGGCGTCGAGCACAAGTCCAAGAACTTTCGCTTGCATCAACTCCCGTGGCCCCGAGAGGTCCTGAAGTCGCTGGGTGAAGAGGATGTTCGGCTTCGAGTGACGTTGAGTTACTTCATCGAACCAGCACTTGCGAGTCGCGGGTGGCGGATGCGCTACAGCTATGCATCGCATGGACTGCGGTTCGAACTAAAGCGCCCACTCGAAACCGATGCGGCTTTTGTCCGCCGAGTGAACAATGCTGCCGAGTTCGACGATAACGGTGAAAAGATCCCGGGCACCGCCGACCAGGCAAACTGGTACATCGGCACACAACAACGCGATCGAGGGTCACTGATTTCCGACATCTGGACCGGAACAGGGGCATCGCTTGCTGACTGTGACCAAATCGCAGTTCGGCCAATCGGTGGTTGGTGGAAGTACAACAAACGCAAAGATCGCCAGGACCGAATCGTCCGCTACGCCCTGGTGATGTCGCTTGACACCAAAGGTCAGGATGTCGATCTCTACACTCCGATCGAAATCGCCTCGAAGACAGCCGTCGCCACGCCCATTCCGACCCGGTAAGGAGCGGCATAGTCGGTTCGGCCACTTGCGCATGACGCACGCATTCCGGGGACTATTGATGCGGATCGACGACCATCAATTTTTCCCTGTGGTGCAAACAGGTTTAGGCACTGCGAAGTGCAACCTCGCGAGCGCCAGCTTCGAGCGCAGCGAGAAGGTAGCGTCTGGTCCTCGTAGAGATGGCCGTATCGATCGAACACAACGGACACCGAGGTGTGACCCGCTCGGACGGCAACTTGCTTGGGGTTGGCTCCCGCCGCAATCCAAAGCGATATCGCCGTATGGCGTAGATCATGAATCCGCAACGGCCCAACTTCGGCCTTGACTGTCGCAGGCCGCCAAAATCGGCGACGCCACGACGAACCTCGCACCGCCCCACCTTCGGGCGACTGGAATACAAAGTCGGTGGACTCCCGACCCTCCAGGTTCAGAGCCTCGATCACAAAGCCCGGAACGGTTACGTTGCGAACTGCCGCTTTCGGCTTCGGCGGGCCGATCGTCTGGTACCCATTGAGATCGACGAGCGTCTCCAGGACTCGCACACGCTGTCGCTCAACGTCGACTCTGCCGACTTGCAGCGCGAGCATCTCGCCAAGCTGAAGACCGCCATACGCTCCGAGCAACACGAAACCTCGATACCTAGGGTCGATTGCATCGGCGAGGTGATGAACCTCAGCCACGTTCAGAAAGCGCATCTCCTCACGCTCGATCTTCGGCAAGGTCATCCGTTCCGCCGGGTTCGCAGAAATCAGCCGATCTTCCTGAGCAGCCCTCAAGGCCTTGTTGAGAATTTGGGAGACCTTCTGCACGGTCGCAGGTGCGAGGACCTTGTCCTCGTGCTCCAAAAGCATGGCGAGCCACTCACGGATCGTGGTTCGGTCGATGCTGGCAATCGGGGTACTGCCGAACGTCGGGCGAATATGGCGACGCATCTACATGTCGTCGCGCTCGCGAGTCGAGGGCCGCAAATTAGTCACCGTTGGCCACCACTGATCGACCCATTCGTTCAACGTAATCTTCCCGAGGCGAGGATCGACAAACTGGCCAATCTGCTTTTCGGTCTCGGTGCGAGAGGCGAACGCTTCGGCGTCTTTTTCGCGCGAAAATTGCTTACTTCGTTGCTTGCCGTCGACCGTTCGGAAGCGGACTAGATAAGCCGCTGAACCGTCCCCCAAAGCCTTCTTTACGATCGATGCCATGAGCACATACTAATCCCCAGGTGCACACCAGGTGCACAGATGGGACGGATCTGGCCGGACACGGCAGACATGCCGGACGATAAATGCCCTGCTCAAAGGCTATTTCGCAAAAGACGCCTTGCCGCAAAAGGGGACTGGTTGGCTTTCACACGGCGGGGGTCGCAGGTTCGAGTCCTGCATCGCCCACAACTTAATTCCCCTGGGCACGGGTCTTTGAAAGCTTCGGAAATTGGCCGCCGATTTGGTCCCAGGTTGCACACCAGGTGCACAGACCCAGCGGATCCGTAAAGAATTCTCAAGCGCAACGCGACCCCTTGGACGCTACGTACGGCTATGTGGTCGGATCGAAGGTCACGGTTTACGCCGCAGAAGGCCAAGGAAGCGAAAGAGCTGACCGCCGAAGAACGTGAGTACAGGGTCCGTAACGTACGTATACGCAAATAGACAGTGCAATTCGTGGTCCCCAGGTTCCAGGAGATGGAAGTAAGTGATCCAGCGCCGGCCGATCCGACCTGTTTGACACCCATTTGCGGGGCAACTACGACTCAAACCCCCAACTACTGCGAGAATCCGGCGACGCTGAGAGACGCACCAAGCTGCGTCGCCCGTCCACAACTCGCCAGCTCAACTTGTTGGAATGCTAAGTCCACAGAGCATCGATCGGAACCGCCCAAAGCTGCGGTCCAAGGGATCGCATGGAGTTACCCGCATGGAAGACAACTCCTGCAACAAAATCGGCTCCGTCCTTGCCTGCCAGTAACTCATACCGTTGAGATCTTCTGATCGAACGGACTCAGAAGCCGGTCACGTTGTGCAGGCAGTCAACTCCGGGTTGTGCAAGATCCTGACTCGTCGGCTCGTGCTGAACTCGGAGCCATTTCCTGCGGAGGCGACCAGGTCGAAGAGCTCGTATCCGCCGCTCGGCAAAAACTGTCGGACGTAAGTGAACGTGACGTCCGCTGAACCGTCAGGGTAGCGCTTTGTGATCGCCCAATCCATAAGTGCACTGGTTCCGCCCCGACCCACATTGATCGTCACCGGACCCATCCCAGTTACCTTGTGGACTTTGACGAGGATCGTTACCGAGGACGCTGACGGATTTGTCTCGAGCGGACATCCATTTCCATAGGAGATGATCGGCTTGTTCGAAACGAGAACTGGATAGTTGGCCGGTTGCTGCTTTCCACCCGATATCCCCTTAAGACGAATGTAGATCGCAGAATCTGACGCACGGAGAAACTTCACCGAGAACGTGGCACTATTGTCCGTGGTGATCGTTTCCGGAGTCACCTGGTAGTCAGCGGTCGAAGCAAACTCCAGACGAACTGGCGGGGTTGGCTGCCCGTTCACCCCACCGACTTTTACCGTCACCGTCGCAGTCACCCCCGGCACGACTTGAGCGGGCTTTGTGGCACCCGAAAGTCCGTAAACCGGGACATTATCGAACGAAACCCCGTTGAGTTTGGCGTCAAGGGTAAATCCGTCATTGACACCGTTGCTCTTGACGACGACTTGCGCCGTCAATGTTGTCGAACCTGGCACGAATGCGTCACTCGCCACAACGTCAACCGGATAGGTAGCAGGAGGTGTCTGTTGGGTGGTCGCAACTGTCATTAAAACAAAACCATCAGATCTACGAGCCCCAAATGTGATCGTTGCACCGGGAATTACCGTAGCGGTCTCGTATTTCATGTCGCCTAATCCACCAACAAAGGGAGAGGACAGCAACAGGCCGAAAGTCTCGGCTTGGTTAAGCATAAGTTCCAGGTTTTGGACCACGGAGATCGGCGGAGCAGCAACAACATCCACCGTGGCTGGACCAGTTGATCGTGACTTTAACGCGCCGGCCACTCCTTCAAAGAAGAACCCCGTCGACCCAAGGTTCGTATTCGGCGGTAGCGTGACCCGAAACGTTCCAACGCTGTCTGTTGTCAGTTGGCTCGGGGAAATCGTCACCCCCTTTGGCAGGTTTGTCGGCTTTATTGTCACCTGCGGGGCTTTGGCACCCGGGGCCACCTCAATTGCGGCGCTTACGACAATCGACCCTCCCGGAACAACCAGGCTCGGGAACGCATCCACTCGCAGCTTGAACGGCACCGGAGCCGCCGTGACAGGAGCGGTCGACGAGGCTGCAGGAGCCGTGGTTGCAGGAGCCGTGGTTGATGGTGCTGGTGCCGTGGTTGCGGTCGACGAGGCTGCTGGAGCCGTGGTTGATGCGGGTGCTGGTGCGGATGGCGGAGG
>JAYTWN010000486.1:0-5672 GCA_043743435.1 Acidimicrobiia bacterium | reverse complement strand
CGTCAGTCGCCAGTCGTTTCCACAGGAGTGCCCCCATGCCAGATTTTTCTATGAGCCTCAACGAAGACCAGCTTCAAATTCAGAAGTGGTGCCACGATTTCGCGGAGAAGTCGATGCGTCCGGTCGCTGAAGAGTGGGACGAGCGCGAAGAGTTCCCTTGGCCTGTCGTTGAAGAGGCTGCATCGATTGGTCTGTATGGTTGGGAGTTCTTAATGAACGCAATGGGCGATCCATCCGGTCTCACCATGCCCGTTGCCATTGAAGAGATCTTCTGGGGCGATGCTGGCTTGGGTATGGCCATCATGGGAACTGGCTTGGCCGCAGCTGGAATCGCGGCCAACGGAACCCCCGAGCAAGTTATGGAGTGGGTGCCCCAGTGTTACGGCACCGCCACCGATGTCAAACTTGGCGCCTTCTGTGTTTCGGAGCCCGATGCCGGATCCGATGTTTCCTCACTCCGTACTCGCGCTGTTTATAACGAAGCAAAAGACGAATGGACCCTCAACGGCACGAAGGCCTGGATCACCAACGGTGGCATTGCTGATGTGCACGTAGTGGTCGCTGCTGTTGACCCGGTCTTGAAGGGCCGAGGGCAGGCATCGTTCGTTATTCCCAAGGAGGCCAAGGGTCTCTCCATGGGGCAGAAGTACAAGAAGCATGGCATTCGTGCATCGCATACGGCTGAGGTTGTGCTTGATGACGTGGTGATCCCCGGCGCATTCCTTCTCGGAGGCACGGCGAAGCTTGAAGCAAAGTTGGCAAAGGCTCGGGAAACCAACGCTGCGGGTGGAGCGATTGTTCCTTCAGGGACAAAGCAACCGGCAATGGCGACGTTTGAAGCCACGCGTCCTTCTGTAGGTGCACAGGCTTTGGGAATTGCTAGGGCTGCATATGAATACTCATTGGAGTACGCCAAGGAACGTAAAGCTTTTGGTCGCCCGATCATTATGAACCAAGCTATTGCTTTCAAGTTGGCAAAGATGGTCACCGACATTGATGCTTCTCGCCTGTTGATTTGGCGTGCTGCGTGGTTGGCGAAAAATGGTGGTTTCAAGAATGCAGAAGGCTCCATGTCAAAGTGGTTCGCTTCCGAGACCGCCGTGCGCGTAACCGAAGAAGCCATCCAAATCCTTGGTGGCTACGGCTACACCCGCGAGTACCCCGTAGAGCGCTGGCATCGCGACGCAAAAATCCACACGATCTTCGAAGGAACTTCGGAGATCCAGCAACTGGTGATTTCGAGGGCCATATCTGGCTTGAGGATCGAATAGCCCTCTTTGCGAGCCAGGGGAAACTCATCCGTGGGAGGAAATCCTTGTGTAGTGGACGGATTTCATCCCATGGATGGAAGGTCACCTCTTCGAGGTAGGGCCCCTCAGTTCCGCCCGAACCACGGGCGGACTCGGCCTCCGACCCAGCGCCGTAATCAACATCGGAATCAAGGCTCACGATCTTCAGTTCGATCCAGGGGTAGGGCCGTCCGGCGGACGAAGAAGATGCGCTCGGGGGCCGGTGGGATCATGGTCTTCGGGGCTGAGATGCGTGATTCCGCCAGTTGTTTCGGTCATTCCATACACCTGCGCAAAAGGGACCTTGAACACATTCAGTGCGGCAATGAGGACCTCGTTGGTGATCGGAGACGCACCGTAGACAATCATGCGAAGAGACGAAAAGTCACGACCTGGCGCGCCTGGCACCATGGCCATGAACTGCAGCATTACCGGCACGAAAAGCGTATTGGTTACCTGGTGCTCGATGAGCCAATCGATGACCACGTTCGGAACGAATTCGCGCACGACAATTGATTTCGAGCCAAAAAACATGCCGACCATCGCCCAGCCACATCCACCAATATGAAACAGCGGCATGGCCACCAGGTTCACCGAATCGGCGTCGAAGGCCCAATGGATCGCGATCTCATCGTAAAGGGTAAACATGTTCGCGTTCGAGAGCATCACGCCCTTCGGCAGGCCAGTCGTGCCGCTTGTGTAGAGCTGCATTGCCACATCAGACCACTCTGAAGTTACGCCAGGATCGCGGTTTTCGCCTGAAGCCACGAAATCCTCAAACGACTCCCACTTGGAATGATCAGCTATCACGACGATCTTGGTAACAGTAGTAAGTTCGCCTGCTATCTGCTCAATAAGTGGAATGAAATCGAGGCCGACAAAAACAACCCGGTTAGCTTGCCGATTAGCAACTTTGTATATTCCAGGCTCGCGTTGGCCGTTGGTCTGCATAATGGATCATGACCATCGTTGTGGACGGGCTTCGAAAGACATTTGTTACCGGGCGGCGACGCGACAAGAAGTCGGTCGAAGCGGTTCGGGGCGTTTCGTTTGACGTGGGTAGTGGTGAGCGGTTGGCCTTCATTGGGCCCAATGGTGCAGGCAAGTCAACGTCGATCAAGATTCTGACGGGGATTTTGCATCCGAGTGATGGTTCTGCACTGGTGCTTGGAATTACTCCTTGGCAGGCTCGGCGGCAATTGGCTGCGCGCATAGGAGTGTTGTTTGGGCAGCGTTCGATGCTCTGGTCAGAGTTGACTCCCCGACAGAGTTACCGGATGCTCGCGGCCATTCATGGTTTGGATCGAGCCATCGAACGTCAACGTGTTGAGTCGTTGCTTGAGCTGTTCGATGCAAGCGACCTAGTCGACCAGCCCGTGCGGACGCTTTCACTTGGCCAACGGATGCGCTGCGAGTTAGCTGCCTGTTTGTTGCATGAGCCCGAGATCCTGTTTCTCGATGAGCCGACGATTGGGCTCGATTTGCTCTCCAAGCAACGGTTCCGCGAATTGCTGATCCGAATCAACGAGCAACAGAAAACCACAATCTTCCTCACGTCGCACGATGTTGCCGATATCGAACAAGTCGCACAACGAGCCATTGTCATCAACCACGGCGAGGTGATTCATGACGGTGAAGTCGCCGCCATGCGCAGTTCCCTCATGGCCACAAAATTGATCGACGTTGCGCTGACCTCAGCAACTCCACCCCCAACCCTGCCCGGAGTCACCGTCCTTGAGCATTCCGAAACCGGCATGAAACTCAGCGTCGACACAACGCAGACCCCAGTTCGCACTGTGCTGGATCACCTCCTCACCGGAACCTCAGTTTTGGATCTCACCGTCGTTGACCCACCACTCGAAGAGGTCATCGCCTCAATCTACGAACGCCCTCAGACATGAGTAGCGACGCGCCCAAGAATGCCGCAATGGATGAACTCCCTTTGGGTGCGGCACGATTCGAAGAGTGGCCGCTTCGCTTACAACAGCAAGAGTTGACCGATTCAAACCCTGCATCACAAGTGCCGACGCAGGAGTTTGAGGCGCCGCACACCCCAACACCACGAAACCGGGCACTACGAATCCAGGCCAATCGAATCCAAGACCGTCGAATCCAAGGCCGTCGAAACCAGATCGACGCCAAATCACGGAATCGTCAGCCCGCACTTACTGCCGCGTCGCTTGCTGTTCGACGAGTACTGAATGCCAGATCGGCATTGCTCCTTACGGCTGCGTTCTACACCTTGGTCGTCGGTGTGCTCTCTATGGTTTGGCGTGCCGCAACAAAAGCGAATGACGGAATGATTGTGGGGTACTCCACTGCGGCTCTCACTTGGTATGTGTGCACATCAGAAGCGGTAACGGTTTCCATGAACGCCCGACTGATGTCCGACGTTGGTGCCGACATCATTTCTGGTGCAGTAGCCGTTGAACTCCTGCGCCCGGTTTCAGTACTTCGTCAACGGATCGCCACCGAGTTCGGAACGGTTCTCCCTCGCTTAGCTATCTGCGCGCTTACCGGTTTGGTGTTTGCCCTGATCGTCGATGGTGGCCCGCCCAACCGTGTCGCGCTGGTGCTGACGGTGCCCAGCATGGTCTTGGCGGTCCTTCTCAACATCACTGCACAACACGCCTTTGCCAGTGCGTCGTTTTGGATTCGCGAAACCGGTGCGGCATGGTTCCTGTACCAAAAGCTTGTGTTCATGCTCGGCGGAATGCTCATTCCGTTGCAGCTTCTCCCGCAATGGATGCATTCGATCGCGCTTGCCACGCCGTTCCCCTCAATGTCCTACATTCCCGCACGACTCGCCTCCGGCCACGTTGAACCGCAACTGCTGCTGGTGCAACTCGCCTGGCTCGCAGCGGTGTCGACCTTTGCGGCTTTTGTGTTTTCGCGGGGCGAACGGCACCTGAACGTGGTCGGCGGATGAAAGGGGGGCGGCAGATGAAAGAGGCCCAATTGAGGAGCCGCGCGATTGGGTCAACCAGAATGAACCCGCTAAAGGGAGTGTTCGCGACTATGCGTTCGGCCGTGTTGGAAGCAACCTCGAATAAACGTGCGCTTACCTTTCAGATTGTCGTAATGATTCTCAACGATCTGGCCTGGATTGGTTTCTGGACGATCTTCTTCCGCCGAGCCGGCGCGGTTCGCGGTTGGGACATGGACAAGGTCATTCTGCTTTGGTGTGTACTTACGACCGCGGGTGGGCTCGTTCTGGGCCTGCTGGCGAATACTCGAAACATCGCGACGTTGGCCATGAACGGTGGTCTGGATTCGGTCCTGACGCTTCCTGTTAACCCGCTCCCAAACCTCCTCGTCCGACGGGTTGAACCAACCAATTTGGGTGACGTGATTTTCGGCGTGGGCTTGTTCGCGTTCGCCGGGCATCCAACACCAATACGGGTGCTTACCTTCGTACTTTGTGTGATCGGCTCAACCATCGTCCTCGCCAGTTTCCTGATCCTCGTTTCGTCGCTCTCGTTCTACGCCGGGCGTACCGATGGTGCCGAACTCGGATTTAACGCCATCCTGTTGGTGAGCGCCTATCCAATCGACATCTTCAGTGGTGCAATCAAAACGGCATTCTTTACCCTTGTACCTGCCGCCTTCATCGCCTCAGTACCCGCCGGCCTCATCGACCACTTCAACCCAACCGTCGCTACAGAGTTCGTCCTCGCCGCATGCATCTTCGCGGCTCTGGCTTCGGTGATGTTCCGCTCCGCCCTCCGCCATTACACCTCCGCCTCCTCCTGGACCCGGGCGTAGAAGTGTGCGGGCCGCTCAACCGTTTTCGTGGGCCGCGACGATGGCCGCGATGTGGCGAGCGTCTGACCCGCAGCAGCCACCGAGCACGTTGATCTGGGCGTTCGCAGCATGCAATGCGGCAAGCTGCACGCCGAACTCCGCGGGATCGCCATCGTCCAACTCGGTGCTTTCGTCCAGTTCGGCGTGGCTTTGGCGCGATGCGTTCGCTCGGACTCCACGGATACGCGCAAGAGCCCCAGCCGAGCCGATGGGCACCGGGTTGAAATGATCAGGGTGCGCACAATTGATCATGAAGTACGCAGCAGCACTATCGGTCTCAGCATCGACTGTCTCGATGGCATCAGCCAAGCTCATCCCTGATGGGAGGCGTCCGTC
This sequence comes from Acidimicrobiia bacterium, assembly GCA_043743435.1. Classification (GTDB taxonomy): domain Bacteria; phylum Actinomycetota; class Acidimicrobiia; order Acidimicrobiales; family JANYDT01; genus JANMZO01. The sequence continues at coordinate 243 of JAYTWN010000486.1, read as the reverse complement.
GGTTTCTACCGTGAACGACACCACCGGCGGCATCGAAGGTTCGCTCGCCGCCCTGATGAACCCGATCGCCTCGGCCACGTACCTATTTCCGATGGACTCCCGTCAAAATCCTTGAGGTTTGGCTCAGACTCCTACCTTCGTTCAACCGTGAAATTTGTCGGAAGCCATTCAATTTGGTTCGGTGCAGAGTACGCAAGGTATGGCCCTTCTTTTTTGTCTTACCCCCTCTAGCCACCCTTTTTG
>JAYTWN010000485.1:0-8962 GCA_043743435.1 Acidimicrobiia bacterium | reverse complement strand
TTGCGTGGGTTGAAGAGGTAGCCGCGCTTACCAAACCTGCACGTGTTGAATGGTGCAACGGCACGGCGGAAGAGTACGACCGACTCTGCCAGTTGCTTGTCGACAACGGAACGTTCACCAAACTTGACGAGGCCAAGCGCCCCAACTCGTATTGGGCCACTTCTGACCCTGGTGACGTCGCACGAGTAGAAGATCGCACCTACATTTGCTCTGCATCGCAAGACGATGCCGGGGCTACCAACAACTGGCGTGATCCTGTCGAGATGCGTTCAACGCTCACCGGCCTTTTTGACGGTTGTATGGCCGGGCGCACCATGTACGTGGTTCCGTTCTCCATGGGTCCGCTCGGTTCACCCATTGCCCACATTGGCGTGGAGCTAACCGATTCGGCCTATGTAGCAGTAAGCATGCGTATTATGGCCCGCATGGGCGCCAAGGTCCTCGACGTATTGGGCCATGGCGAGTTCGTTCCCTGTCTGCACTCGGTTGGCGCACCGCTGACCCCAGGGCAAGCCGATGTCAGCTGGCCCTGCAATGCCGACAATAAGTACATCGTGCATTTCCCCGAGACCCGCGAGATCTGGTCCTACGGCTCGGGCTACGGCGGCAACGCGCTGCTCGGCAAAAAGTGTTTCGCGCTGCGTATTGCATCAGTCATGGCCCGTGACGATAACTGGATGGCCGAACACATGCTCATCCTCGGCCTCACCGGTCCAACCGGCGAAAAGAAGTACCTCGCCGCTGCGTTCCCTAGTGCATGTGGCAAAACCAACCTGGCCATGTTGGTACCGACGATTCCCGGCTGGAAAGTGGAAACCGTAGGCGACGATATTTGTTGGATGAAGTTCGGGGCGGATGGCCGGCTCTATGCCATTAACCCCGAGGCCGGTTTCTTTGGTGTTGCTCCAGGCACCGGCGAAGACACCAACCCCAATGCCATGGCGTCGTTGTATGGCAATTCCATTTTCACCAACGTTGGCCTTACCGCCGATGGTGATGTCTGGTGGGAAGGTATGACTGCTGACAAACCAGCTCGCCTCACCGATTGGAAGCGTAACGCCTGGACCCCAGAAACTAATACGCCAGCGGCACACCCCAATGCCCGCTTTACCGTCCCCGCTTCGCAGTGCCCGTCGATCGCGCCCGAGTGGGAAGATCCCGCTGGCGTTCCGATCTCGGCCATTCTTTTCGGCGGACGACGCGCATCGACGGTTCCTCTTGTCGTGGAGTCCTTCGACTGGGAGCATGGCGTGTTCATGGGCGCAACGGTCGCCTCTGAAACTACAGCCGCCCAAGCAGGAGCCATTGGAAACTTGCGGTTTGATCCGTTCGCCATGCTGCCCTTCTGCGGTTACAACATGGCTGATTACGTGCAGCACTGGCTCGACATTGGTGCCTCGACGAGTGCCGAGAAGTTGCCGAAAATTTTCAACGTCAACTGGTTCCGCAAAGGTACCGATGGGAAATTCCTGTGGCCCGGTTACGGCGAGAACAGCCGAGTACTCAAGTGGATTATCGAGCGCGTGATTGGGACGGGTGAAGCCGTGGAATCCCCAATTGGTTTGCTCCCCGCTCCAGGCGCTCTCGATGTCAAAGGGCTGAACGTTTCGGATGCTCAAATGGCTCAAGTGTTTACGGTTGATCCAGCAGAGTGGACGAGCGAGATTCCTAAGATCATGCAGCACTTCACCAACCTCGGCGACCGTCTGCCCGATGCCATGCATACACAGCTTTCCTCGTTGGAGCAGCGTCTCAACGTTTAGGACCTAGGGGTTTCGGCCGCAACCTTTTCTTGCCATTGAGTAACTGGCGGACAAGGAACTCCTGGGATTTGCGGTGGTGACTGGCACACTTCGGTTGACGATGCGGCTCCAGTGCCACGTTGCGCTCAGGACACAGTGCTCTATTCGCAACGTGGCACAAAGACGTCAGTGGTCGTGCTTCAGGTGCCAAACATCGCCTCGAGCCTGTCGATGCACCAAACAAAAAACGGGCCGGGGAAGCATTGAAATGAGTCGGACGACCTATGGCTGCAGACGTTCCGCAGAGATGTGTGGTGGGATTAGTAGGTGAGCAATAACTTGACAGCTTCGACCACTTCATCGGCTACGAATTCCCAAGCCGACACTGCACGCAATGGGCTACCTCCTATCAGCGAGCGGATCGAAGTTGATGTGGTGATCGCCGGTGGCGGTATCGCCGGTTCTGCGTTGGCTTGTGGTCTTCGTAACAGTGGATTGCGGGTGGCAGTTGTTGAGAGCCGTCGAAACCCTATGGACACGGCTCGCGGCGATCATCTTCAGCCCGTGGTGGTTGAGCTCTTGCAACGTTGGGGCGTGCTCGATGAGTTCATGGCTCGCGGCGCTGGGAAGCGTGTTGGTCACGAGTTCCGGATCCCAAATGGCGAAGCGGCAATCGCTGCTAGCTACGACGAGCTTGATCTCCCGGTCCCATGCTTTGTGGTGGTCGATCACGACAAAATCGATGACTGGTTTCTGGAAATCGCCCAACGTGATGCGGGCGAAACCCTGCGGGTGATCAAACCAGCAACCGTGCAAGGAATTACCTTTGACCACCATGGCGTCGCTACATCAGTAATCGCGCAGATCATTGATGACAACGGTGGAGCCGAACGGTTCGTCGAGGTAACTGGTTCGGTGTTCGTCGGCGCCGATGGCATGAATTCAGTAGTACGTGCACAGAGTGGTTTTGCGGTGACCGAGACTCGATATCGTCAACCGATGGTGGCCATGTTTGGAAGTGCTCCGGCGGAGTTGGGTCGTCTCGATTACTTCTACCGCTATGCCGGTCCGGCTGGCCAGTTGGTGATTCAGCCGCGAATGGGCGGCACCATCAAAGTAACCAGGCCGATTGGTTCTGAAGGTATTCCGTGGTGGCGTAAATCTTCTGTCGACGAGCGAGCCCAGCGTTTGGGTGCTGTGGCTGAAGTGCTGGGTGGATTCGACGGTGAAGTTTCTGGTTTCTACCCGGCTCGTCGTATCGAGGTCACGTCGTTTGTGCGTGGCAACGTTGTGTTGGTTGGTGATGCCGCACATGCCATGCATCCGGCTCGCGGCCAGGGGCTCAATATGGGGATTGCATCGCTAGGTGAGCTTATTGATTGTCTTCCGTCGCCCTCAAAGCTTGCGTCGGTTGATGGCGCCAGTGTTGTTGTTCAAGCGTTGGCAACCTACAACGAGCGGGTCAAGCCTCAGTATGATCAGATTTTGGCCAAGAACCATGAGGCTGCGGGCGCGATGGAAGCTTCTGCTGATGGTTTTCCTGATGGCGCTTGGGAGGGCGAGACGAGTTTCCTGCGGAGGATGGCGGGTGATCCTGCGTTGCGTCGAGCGCACCTTTTGGAGGCAACCGGCTACCCCTTTGGCGTGCCCGTCCGTTGACAACGCAAGTCGCTATGAGAGCTACCTCCTTCCAACTCGGGACACGCTCGGGGCTCGGTGATGGCCAGTATTACCGAAGGCCTACCGAACGGCGACTACTGCCGATGCCGTTTTCACCGAAGTTACTCCACTCACCGTTTTCGTCCACCGTGCTTCAACCTTGACATTTCCAAACAGGGCGTAGGTTTTCGCGCTTATCGATGCCTGGCCTGCTGAGTTCACGGGGACCGTTCCAGCACTAAATCCGCCAACTAGGAAATTCACCGTTCCTCCACCCGTTGCCCCCGTTACCGAAAGAGGGAAAGCGGTGCCCCACCGAACTGTCGCCGGAGCAATGATCGAATAGACACCCGGCGCAATCGTGGTTGTCGGCGCAGTAGTGGTGGTAGGCGGACGAGTAGTTGTTGGCGCAACAGTCGTGCTCGGCACAACTGTCGTGGTCGGCGCAATCGTGGTAGTCGGCACAACAGTCGTGGTCGGCACAACAGTCGTGGTTGTCGGCAGACGAGTAGTTGTTGGCGCTGAAGTGGTAGTCGGCGCAACCGTGGTTGTCGGCACGACAGTCGTAGTCGGCACGACAGTCGTAGTCGGCACAAAAGTCGTAGTCGGCACAACAGTCGTCACCGGCACGACAGTCGTAGTCGGAGATCCAGCTTTTTCGATGAGGCGCATGTCGTCAATCCAGATCGGCGCTTGTACTGCGCCGGAAAGATCTTCTACAACCAGCCCAGCTAGAGGGCCGGTTGCTGAGTTCAAGAGCGCCAGCGGAACAACAACTTCACGCCACACTCCACCGGGCAACGTTCCACCGAGCAATGTGTCGATCGGAATTCGACCACGCACCACGCTGGCTTCGGTATAGGAAACGACTTCAAGTTTTTGACCGCCCGGAGCATCGGCGTAGACCCAGAACCGCAGTGAATCAAAGCGTGCACCGTCGATTGGTGCGGTGTGCAGGAACAGTGCTTCCCAGTTCGAGGGAATCATCTTGATCGACTTGGTGCCACTCTTGACCGGCGAGGTTGCGGCGGGATCGTTAACGGCCCAAGACCAGTTTTCAAATCCGTTTCGGAACGCATCGTCATAGATGAAGTACTCAGCTCCGGTAGCGGGAGGAGCGATAGTTGTTGATGGTGGGGCAACCGTCGTCACTGTCGGATTTGTCGTGGTCACCACAGTAGGGGTGGTTGGCGTCGTCCCGTCGATGAGGAAGCGAATGTCATCGATATAGGCAACTGGCTGGTTTACTCCGGTGCCTTCTTCAAAGTAGATGTCATCGAAGGTTGCGCCCGTTGGCACACCCATGGCGGCAAAGCTGAAGTTGACCTTGGTCCAGGTGTTTGCGGGAATTGCGGCCCCTAAAGCTGCAGCGATGCTCTGCTGGCCTACAGTGCCTTGCGAGTTGCGCAGAGCGACATTTATGGCCTGCCCACCCGTTGGACCTCCGTTAACCCAGAGTTCCATTGAGCCAAGTCCAACCGCCGAAAGCGGAGTGAAGTTATGGAATCGCAGAGCTTGAAATCCATTGATCTGGGTGCTTAAGGATGCAGAACCGGTATGAACACTTACCGCAGATTCGAGGTCGTGAGTGGCCCAACTCCAGTCGTTGAATCCGTTGCGAAGCGTGTCGTCATACACATCAATTCCCGGGACCAGGGTTGAGAGTTGACCGCTTAGGCGCTTAGCCCCTTGGTCGATCGTGACAACTTCGATGCCCGTTGACTTCACGTAGTCAAGAATCGCTACAAAATCAGCTTTGTTCAGCTGCGTACCCGTGCTGGCACCAGACAGAACGATCTCATGGAACGTAAGGATGCCCCACTTCTTTTGGGCGATGGCTTTGTCGATGACTGCCTTTACGTCGGCAAAGGTGACCCCTGTGTGGATGTCGTAGGACGGGAGTTGATCGGTGAAGCTTTCGGTCGAAATCAAGCCTGGAGTGACCGTGCGGTGCCACTTGTGGTTGGCGCGAATCTCCGCGAGTACCTTCGGATTGTACTTACCGTAGGGAGAAACAAAGGTGGGAATGGTTCCACCGAAGTTTGCCGCAATATAGGTTTTGGAATCGCGTATTTCCGTGGCCATCGCGGCGTCGCTCAACGTAGTTAAATCGGCATGATCAACAGTGTGCGAAGCAATTTCATTGCCTTCGCTTTGCAGTAACTTCGCATCAGCCAGGGGGAAAACCGTGGCCCAACTTTCTCGAAGTGCTTGAGACAACACGGCGTAGGTGCCTTTGAACCCGCGCGCGTTCATTTCTGGGCGGGCGTTGGAGATCTGCGTTGCCCAACCGTCGTCGAAGGTCAACGAAATCATGCCATTGGGCATGGGTGCTGCCTCACTTCGCCGAGAAGTACCAACCGTTCCCACCAGCAGAGCGCCGGTTACCGCTACGGTCACGGCCGCGGCCAACCAAAGTTGCTTCCGTGTCGAGGACATCGTTTGCGAACGAAGTGGAACGTTCTTGGAAGTGAAATTCATCTGAGACTCTTTTACGGTTCAAAACTGCAACATGAATATGTCACTCACAGTGAACACTGCTTCAGGGTCGAACTCAAGGTGCAAGACCGAATTCACTCGGCCTTAACTGGATTTAGTTCCTATGACCTATCCCACCTATGGCCAAAGGGGTGAAAATTCATGTCATCTGAGCGGCTTGCTCGGTGCGTTGCGTTCCGCAAATGGGAAGCACTCAGCGGGCAAGCTAGGTTGAGGGGTGATGGAAGCGCCGCAGTTGCTCGTTCAACACCTCTCTGATTGGTTGGGGCTTTGGCCCTCGCAAAACAATGGGATCACGGTGGTCGGTTCTCATCATCGGGTTGAACCTGGCTGGGATGGCGACATTCGGGATGTTTTGGGCGTGAGTTCTCCCACTGGCGCCGTCCTCTCGGTTCCACCGTCGGCAGCGCGGGCCCTGACTGAGATCGTTCGAGGGCACTCTGTCGACGAGGACTTGGCGCTGTTGACTGAACACAAAGCTGTGGTGGCAGGTGCCTTGGGTCGTAGCGGTCACTTCGGTGGCGGTTACTTCCGGTGGAGTCTTGACCCTACCCCGGGCGACGATGTGGGGGAATGGATTCCCACCGAAGATCCTCGGGTGCCTGAATGGTTGAAGCCGTTCAATGGTGATGTTTTGATTGCCTGGGATGACGACGGTCATTACGGAGCTGGCGTGGGCCTAAAGAAGCACGATGCTTGGGGCTTTGAGATTTCTGTTGGTACCGAAGAGTCTCTCCGAGGCCGGGGCATGGCTCGCCGTTTAGTTGCTACCGCTACACGGGAAATCATTCGTAAAGGCCGCGTGGCCACCTACCTACACGCTCCCGACAATTTCGCTTCAGGCAAGGTCGCCGACGCTGCGGGATTCCCCGATCACGGTTGGCAAGTGTTGGGCTACTGGGGCCCATAATCCAGCCGGTTAGAAAAGAACCCACTGAGGGGACTCGAAGCGAAGCGGAGAAGGGGCCCGTCAGGTACAACTCAGGGTTCTGAATAAAATTCTGGGTTTTGGGAACCAACTTTTAGTGGGTAAGCGTTGAACCGGTATGACTATTACCGCTCGTTCCATTGCTCGGCTTAGCGGCGCACTAGTAGGCGCGCTTACCATAGGTTCACTTACCGGTTTGTCTTCGGGCTCCTCGGTTGCGTCTGCAGCCAGTTCGGGTACTGCTGCCAAGGGCAAAGGTTGGGGAATCGTCTCCGCCCCGGTTGAGGTCTCGCCTATCCTTCCACCGGTAACGCGAACTACGATTCCCGCCCCGTCCTATGCCGACGTTATCGCCCGGGTTGAGAACATGCCCAATGATCAGAACCTGTTGGATCGGGCTCGTCGATATGGGCTTGATGTGGTCAATCTCACCTGGGAGGACACTGGCCGTTATGAAGGTTCGTCCGTTGGGCCCAATATCAGCGATCTCACGCTGCAGGTTCGTGAGCCACTTGGTGCGGGCCAAGATCGTACGCATTTGCTGCCGGTAGTTCGATACCCTAACTACTCCGACAAAACTGGTGACATCGCCATGAACAAGATCTGGATCAAGGTGGGCAATCAGAGCAATCGTTCCCAGACGGTCGCCGTCCCTCTCAGCGAAGTTTTAAGCAATATGCGCGCCTATCTTTCCAATCCGTCGTCGTTGAATGGCAAGGGAAACTTTTTGGCCAAGCGCGACTCGCACGTGCTCACTTCGGCCCAGCATGTGTTTATGCCACTTCCCGCAGCGGGCAAGGTTGAGTTCACGCCGGTGTTGTACAACTATCAGTCTTCGCAGGGGAACCCCGCTGTGCTTACGCTGATGGTGACGCGTGAAGGTACGAGTGCCACGATCATTGAAAACAACTCAGGAGATCAGTCGTATCAGTCGTGGGGGCAGCAGTTGTACTTCAACAACAAAGGCCAGCGCACTACCTTCACCGCCGAGCGTAAGAGTGCGGTGAAGGCCCGTATCGACAGCGGTCAGGCAACGACAGGTGATGCTGGGGCTCTCGATGATGGCAGTGACATGGTCATGGTCATCCAGGTTCCGCTAGTCCACCAAGCTTCATACCCTGAGCCAAGCATGGACCTGGCCCCGGCCGCTGCTGCTCCCGCCCCTGCTGCCACACAAGCCAAAGACAAACAATCAAGCGCAGTCGCTAGTGGAGTCGAACAGGAACGATCTGATGTGGAGCAGGCCGTTATTGGGCACGGTTCAGATAGGGGCCCTTTTGCGGAAATGTCCAACATGAACCTGATTCGTGACACGCAGTTCCCTATCCGTGTGACCGTGCAGTTCTACAAGGCCACCAGCAACGGAGTGGTGAGCGATGCCGATCTCAAAGCCATGCACGATGAGATCGCGCAGGTTTACTCCAATGCCGATTACGTAGGTTCGCTAGTTGTTTCAAACGGTGACCGCACTCGCCCCACCGCCTGGACACGCGGCCGCACCCCACTCCGATAATCGAGCCCGGACCTCTTTCTTGCTGGCAAGCCCCATCTCCGCTCCGCTCCGAGTCCCACCAGAACGTCCTTTCAAACCGGCAACCCGGATCGAGGACCCCAAGAATTGTCCCGAACCCGGAACTCCACAAAAATTGTCCCGAGACTGGACTCCCCAAGAATTGTCCCGAGACCGGACTCCCAAAGAATTGTCCCGAGACCGGACTCCCCAAGAATTGTCCCGAGACCGGACTACGAACGAGGGGTCAAACCAGGTCGGCGTAGGGCTAGGCCGATCAGGCCGCCAGCTACGCCTCCGATGGCTCCTACGTGCATGCCCCATCGCGCACCCCCATGTTCGCTAATGAGGCCAACGATGGGGCTACCGATTGGGGTGGAGCCGATGAACACGACGGATTGCAACGCCAAGACGCGGCCTCGCATGGAAGATGGCGAGTGTTTGGGTAGCAATCCGGAAAGCTGCGTCATTACGAGGCCGCCGAACAGCCCGAGAGGGATCGAAAATGCCGCTGCGGCGAGAGGACTACGAGCAATTCCGAATCCGAAACACGAAAGGCCCATTCCAACGCACGAGCCAAGGAGCAGTTCGAGCGTTGGTTCTCGTCGCCGGGCGGCGATCATG
>JAYTWN010000484.1:0-5492 GCA_043743435.1 Acidimicrobiia bacterium | reverse complement strand
AACGAAGCCACTTCATCCCCAAACAGAGAGAAAGATCAGTTTCGATCGCCCGGAGCAAACCGGTACCAAGTTCTTGACGACCGTGATCAGGGACGATTGTGGTGCACGACTGCTCTTCGCAGATGCACCGTACGAACTTGTGTGAACCACGCTGGCGAACAACATTGCAAATTCCTGAGCTCTCGATCCGACGGAGCACCTCTTTGGCTCTCAACTTCCCATCCTATTCGCTTGACCAAGTGAACGTCTAGTCATATAGACACTTCACTAGCGACCTGAGAGTTGGCCGGAGGCTCGGGTGGCCGGGGAGAACGTTATGGTGGGTTTCGAGATTTCCGTGGCGGCGGCGGGGGTGCTTGTTATGTTAGGAACGGGAGCCGCGGCGGGTGATGGGGCGGAGGTGGCCGGAGCAGACGAGATTGGCGCAAACGTGAGGGCCGGTTTAGCGGCCACACTTTGAATTGATACGGAGGGTGTGGCAGCAGATGCGGCGCTTGCGGCTCGTTGTGCGGCAGCCGCGGCTGCTTGAGCAGATGCCTGGGCGGCAGCAGCGACTGCGGCGTCTTCGATAGCCTTTTCGCGGAACCAACGAGCCCTTTGCGCCTCGCGTGTTCGCTGCTCAACCAGTGCCTCGGAACTTTCGTGTTGCAGCCTTAGAATATGTGAACGGAGTTGTTCGGCGATGGTCTCTGCTTGGACGTGCATAGCCGACCATTCAGCGTCGAATCGATACCGTTTCACCCCACGCCACTGCACGCAAGCCATTTGATAGGGGCCCTGCAGCACCGCGTGCCGGTCGGCCAGGGTGATCAGTGCACCCTGGCAAAGCAGAACCGCTTCGTTTGCCTCAGCATGGTCAAATTGCACGTCATCCCATTTGGGTTGCCAGTTCGGCATGGCCCACATCCTTCCGTCGTCGACGCCGATCACGCACGGCACTCACCCTGCTCCAGCAGAAACGTTTCACGGAGTGCGCCTACCCTGCAACGCTCCAACCGGTTCACAGTGTGCAGCGTGTCAGGGGTGTTTCGGAAGGTGGCAACTGCGCATAGCGCTACTTCTGAGTGAAATTCTTGCTGAACTTCCTACTGAACTTCTTGTTGAACTTTCGGCGCTCAACGTGCTGAACGCGAGTCACCAAGTTCACACCGCGTGTTGTGCAAAATCGGGGGACCACCACTGAACGGTGATTCGGCTTAAGGACTTGCAAACAACGGCCGATAGCTCTCGTACGCTTTTAGTACAGCTCTCTAGCGCCAGGACCGTCCATGAAAAAGATCTTGTTTCTCTCCATGATCCTGGCCATGGTCATTATTCCTACACGCATGTCCAAAAGCTCCCGGGGACCTCAGCGTTCGGTGTACCTCTATATGGTTGCCTGCTGCGGGTACTACGTGGCGCTGCGATTCATCATTCCACGGATCGCGTGAGCATGAGTCCCGTGCTTTTTTTCGTAAGCAAACCGAATTGGCGGGCTTCCAGATGACCATGGTGACGCCGTTCCATCCCGACAATCGGCCATCGCCCAAGCGCATGCGCGGATTCAAAAGCTTCTCCTTTCGTCCTGACCGGAACACCGATGAAGGGTTAAGCCCCAAGCGACAGCTATGGAAACGGCTGTGGCCGTTGCTCGTTGCCGGCTTAGGTTTGCTTGTTGGCGTGGTGACCGGTCAGCCGCTGTTCGCCTTGGTTCTGCCATTGCTGATCTTGGCGGCCGCGGCCTTTGTGGCCCTTCCGTTCGATACCGTGCTGCCCCTCGCCATGATCACCATGTTGATCTTTAACTCAGCCTCCACGCTTCCTCACGACGGGTTCCAGTGGTTCTGGCCGCCGGATCTTGTCGGCAGGGTCTTGTTTAAGAATCTGCCGTTGAAGTTCGCTCCGATCGACGTAATTTTCGCTGTTCTCCTGATCCGTGCACTTATTACTATCCGGCTGTCTGATGTTGGCACCGGCGGCGGAATCGAACGACGCCCCATGCGTGCCTACGCCCAAGCCTGCGTATTCTCAGCCGCAGCCGTTTTGGTTTGGACGGTGTACGGGATCGCCGTCGGGGGCAGTGTCTCCAACATGTTGTGGCAGGTACGTTCGCTTTTTTGGCTCCCGTGTTTCGCCCTTGCGGCAGGTGTAGCGGCAGCCACCCCAAGCGGCGTCAAGAAGATCAAAACGGCGCTTATCTTTTCGGCGATCTTCAAATCGATTGAAGCTATTGCGTTCAAGTTGACCTTTACCTACCAACCTGGCGAGTTCCAGTACATGGCTGGTCGTGCGATCAAGCCAAAAGAACCACCGATCTATGCAACCACCCACTCAGACACGGTGTTGTGGGCAACGGTATTGTGCATTCTTATCGCCGACTGGTTTGAAACGCGAACCAAAGAGTCGCGTAATCGCCTGTTCTACATCGGCTTGCCGCTTTTGGCTTCGATGATTATCAACAACCGACGTACGGTGTACGTGTCGGTTGCTGCAGGTGTCGCGTTCATTGTTTCGGTGGCTCAGCGCAATGTGAAGCGGGAATTAAAGCGACTGCTGAGCTTCGTTTGGCCGCTCATCATTTTGTATGTGGGCGTAGGTTTAGCGTCGAGTTCGCAATCGGTGGTCTTCAAGCCGGTTCGCATGATCGAATCGGTTGTTGTTCAGGATGACGCCTCATCGGATACTCGAGATATTGAGAACTCCAACCTGCTCTTCACTATGCGAGCCATGCCGATTCTGGGTACTGGTTTCGGTCATCCCTACACCGAGGTTGTTGTGGCCTATGACGTAACGTCGTCGGGATTCAAGAACTACAGGTACATCCCACATAACAGCTTTTTGGGCATTTGGGCATTTGGCGGTTTGTTTTTTCCGATGTTTTATTTGATGCCGTTGGTGGTGGCCATCTACTACGGGGTGAACACGCGAAGACGTTCCGCCAGCCCCTTCTTACGATCATCGGCGGCGTGGGCTGTGTGCGCGATCATCGCGTACCTGGTGCAGGGCTGGTCAGACATTGGTTTGCAGGATTGGACCGCCATTTTGATTTGCGGGGCCGGTATGGGTATCTGCGCTTCACTTCCGAGATTCCTCAAAACCGACGAAGCATCGCTTAGCGCACTCGGATAGTTCGGGCTGGAATACTTAGGGCTCGAACAGTTCGGGCTGGAATACTTAGGGCTCGAACAGTTCGGGCGGGAATAGTTCGGGCTCGAACAGTTCGGTTACCGATTCGCGTCGGGCTGAGTCGACCGCTTCTCTGCATTGTTCAGGTGCGATCGTTTCCCGTTACGCCTTTGCTGGTAAGTACCGTGATGACGAGGTAACAAACCAGGGCTGAAGCGACCACTGATTGCACCAAGCCTGGGAGGGGCGATTGCACCTTGATGGCGTTCATGGATTGACGAACGAGCAGCAGCGGCAGCAACGAACCCAGTAAGGCAATTGCTGGAGAAATAGCCGTGCGGCCGAAGGCTATTTCTGGGGTTTGCAGCATGGTCATAAACGAAGGCGGCCCAAGAGTCACGCTCAGAATTGCTCCGGCAGCGCCAAGTACCGCAGCCACGATCCCGGCAACCATTCCCGCGATCAACGTGACCACTACGGTGCCACCGCTCGCCGCAATCGCATGAGTACCGAAGAGTGCGCCGGAGAGCGTTCCACCGATTCCGGCAAGGATCCCCACGAAGGCCATGATTACACCCGGGACTATGGTTTGACGGTTTGCTAAGCGCCCATGGTGTCGCGGGAGGGCGAGAACGAGATCGGGATGATCGGCGTCTTGGGCTAGCGATTCAATGGCGTCGAGGGCCAAGACAAACAACAAGATGCCAGCAAGTAACACGAGAGGCAAAACGCCTTCCCACGCGGCTCGGCCAATCACGCCAGCAACCAGCCCGCCCACCACCATGCGGGCCAAACGAGAGCCGGGCCACCGTGCCAATCCTCGAAATCCGCGGACGATGACGGCAGTGTCTGGGGTCTTGCCACCTTTGATCTTTATCCAGGGCTTGGGTCGGGATCGTTCCGCGGCCAGCTGTCGACGCAACAACATGGCGGTGCGAAGATCTTGCGTCGAAACCGCAAATCGAAGCTGCGTTACCAGTGCCGTGCGGCGTTCAACCAACTCCATAGAGGTACCGCCCAAACGCATCCAGGCCAGGCCTAGGGAGACGATCATTACCGTAAAGAGCATGGCCAACCCACCAACAGGATGCACGCGCACGTTTGCCATCGGGAGCAGAAACGCGGAACCGCCAGCGCTCAATGGCGACGTGAGCGTCCCCGCAGCGATGTCAACGATTGACCAGACCAACAACGCTGCCGCGACGCCTGTGGCAATGCCCTTTGGTATTCGCCAACTCGAAGCGACCGCAGCGAGAGCGATGGAAGCCACGGAGACCACAAATCCAGCGAGTGCACCAGCGGCTATCCACGAAAAGGTGGTTCCAGGTAAGAACGGGTTGGCCAACACTCCCGCCGCACCCCCGAGACCCAAACCTTGCAACATAGCCCGACGAAGTACGTGTACATAGGGTCGTCGCAACGAACGGGATCGATCGAGCGGGGCTTGAAGCACGTGGGCCAAATCGGCTGCCTCAATCGAAAGCGGTCCACCTCTGCTACCGGCACGAAGCCCATTGCCAAAAAGTAAAGCTATAAGCGCACCTAGCAATGCCGGGCCTTTACGGGCTACGTCGGCCACGGCTTGCACGCCAACGGGTTCACTTCCCAACATCGATGATGCCCAACCAAGCAGCAACCCGCCCGCCACCACGATGACGTAGGAGCGATAGAGCGCATCGGACCAATGAATTTCCTGCAGACGATTTTTGCGTCGTGCGGTTCGCAAATCGCTAAGCGCACCTATTCCGAGCGTCCGGACTCGGGACAAGTCTTGGGGTGCCTTCGCTTCGGAACGTGTTGTGTCTGAGTGCCCACCATCGAAGTGCCCACCATCGGGTTGTCCGGCGTCAGACTTTCCAGCGCCCAATTTCCCAGTACCGGGTGTTGCAGCGCCAGATTTCCCAGCGCCAGATTTCGCAGCGCTAGCCGTCGCAGCACTAGCCGTCGCAGGGTCAGATTTCGCAGCATCGGAAATTCCAGGGCCGGGTGTTGCAGCGCCAGATTTCCCAGCGGTGGGTTTCCCGGCCGATGGCCTTGCACCGGCGGGACCTTTCGTTCCTTTCGCCATGGTCAGCCCATCAACTCAAGGACTTCTGACATAGCCAGCTTGCCCTCTTTGGCGATTTTGCCGTTGGCTAGAGCCACGCATCGATCGGCTCGTTCCAAGAACGTGAGCTCATGGGTTGAGATAACTACCGCGGCATTGGCACTGGCCGAGGTGAGCAGTTCGAGAAGACCAGCTTTGCCTGGTGCATCGAGTCCAACGAAAGGCTCGTCGACCAACAGCAGTTCGAACGGACGAATAAAGCCAATAGCCAACGAGGTCTTTTGCCGCAGGCCTCGAGAAAACCGACTCGGGAGGTCGTCGGCACGCTCGGAAAGCCCCA
>JAYTWN010000483.1:0-2399 GCA_043743435.1 Acidimicrobiia bacterium | reverse complement strand
CGACAGAAGAATCGGAAACAGAACCTTTTGGGGTCCCAAAACCTAACTTTTGATGAACCAAAACCGAAGTTCTTGTCGGTGTAAACCTTACTCCTGTCGACTCTCAGTTACTAGACCGTGCGGTCAATTTTTTGATCCACGTTGAAGATCGTCACATCGTTTCTACAGATAGACCATGTCAGTAGTCGTTTCCTGCAAGCGCTTGCAGTTTGCGCACCATTATCCAGGCCTTGTTCCCACGCCAATCCGTCCTTCACGTCATCGCAAGGTCTTTCCGCTCTCCCGTTGAACCCGCAGATGCCAGCAAAGGCTCTATGTTCAAAAGCATGACCCAGGCAACCCCACTATGGATTCCTTCCCCAGAGCAGCTGGATTCAGCGGCACTCACTGGTTGGATCGAAGACTTCGGTGGATCCTATGAGGAGCTCCACCAGTGGTCGGTGCGTGACCCCGGCGCTTTCTGGTCGACGGTGTGGGACCGCTTCGCAGTTGTGGGTCTTCGGGGTAGCGCTACGGTGGAGCAAAGGTCGGGGGCGGCGGGGTTTGATCTTCGCAACACCCGGTTTTTCCCGGATGCCCGCCTTTGCTATGCCGAGAACCTTTTACACGGCCGAGGTACAGACGAGCATTGCGAAGCCGTCGTAGCCATCAACGAATCCGGTGTTCGGGTGGCGTTGTCGTGGGCTGAGCTTCGCTCCGAGGTTGGCGCTGTGGCAGCAGCGCTTCGAGCAGAAGGTTTGGGGGTTGGTGACCGAATTGCCCTTTGGCTGCCAGCCGGTGTTCATGCCTTGGTACTTCTATTGGCCGCCAATACCATTGGGGCGGTTTCTTCCACGGTTTCCCCGGATTTTGGGGAGGTTGGGGCCTTGGATCGTTTTGGCCAGAGTGATCCTCTTGGTCCGCTTGGCCGACAACGTGGTTCTCGATGATGCTCTGCGCTCAGATATTCGCACTCGAATTCGTACGGCTTGCACGCCCCGTCACGTGCCCGCCAAAATCATTGCCGTGGATGATTTGCCTCGCACGAGGTCCAACAAGCTCGTAGAGCTCGCCGTCACCGACGCAGTGAACGGCCGACCGGTGCGCAACACCGAAGGCCTTGCCAACCCCGAAGCACTTTGGGCCATTGCAGCCCTTGAAGAACTCAAGATCTAGTTCGTGTGAGAGAAAGAGACTATGCGGTGAGTTCGGCGTGAATTCCGCAGTGTGCTGAGGATCGGATTGAAAACACTGCAGAGTAACTTCCGCATCCCTGCACTAGGTCCGGAGTTTTACGTTCCTTCGGCTGGGCTTGATGCTTCGAACTACGCTCTAGTGGCGTGAATGACGCTGCACGCTACGTTCAGAAAACGGTTGTGGTTTCGTCACCAGACGACTTTTGTAGCAGCGCCTTTGAGACGCTCGATTCCGGCGGGTCACCTGGGCACAGTTGGTCTACCACCCGCATCATCGTGGGGCTTTGTGGGACTCCTGGCGGCGGGAAGTCAACCCTCAGTGAGCTGTTGGCGCATGCAGCGAAAGCCAAGGGTGTTGCGGCGGTCGTTGTGCCGATGGATGGCTTTCACTTGGCCAATGCTGAACTGCAGCGTCTCGGGAGAGCCAACAGAAAGGGAGCACCCGATACCTTCGACGTTGACGGTTTCGTAACCCTGTTGAAGCGGATTCGAACCGAACCTGCGTCGACGATTTGGGCTCCAGTATTTCACCGAGCTATCGAGGAGTCTTACGCTGCCGAACTCGCCATTGAGCCACAACATCGTCTGATCATTGTTGAAGGGATTCACCTGCTGCAATCAGATCACGGTTGGCATCAGGTCTTGCCCCTGCTTGATGTGGCGTGGTTTCTCGAATGCGCTGATTCGCGTGCCCAAAAGGATCGGCTAGTTCAGCGAAGCATCGAAAACGGCCGTACACCCGAGCGAGCACGCCACTGGGTGGAAAACGTCGATACACCAAACATTGAGCGGGTGGCAACCACGAAGTATCGTGCGCATACGATTTTCCAACTCGCCACCTGGTAGCGCACAAAAACTAGTCGCCTTGTCCTCTTAGGCTAAAAACAAGCGATACGCAGGATTGTTAGCTTCGTCAACGTAGGGGTAGCCAAGCCGGTCGAGGGATTGTGTAAAGCGAACCAGATCTTCGTTGGGCACCTCAACACCAGCGAGCACTCGACCATCGGCGCTAGCGTGGTTCCGATAGTGGAACAGCGAAAGGCTCCATTGTGGGTCAAGCGCATCGAGGAAGGCCATAAGCGCGCCTGGTCGTTCCGGGAAGTCGAATCGGTAGATCCGCTCGTCGAGAAGGCCGGGGGCGCGCCCACCAACCATGTGCCGGGCGTGCACCAGGGATACTTCGTCGTGGCTGAGATCCAGTACGGCATAGCCCGCCGCATCGAG
>JAYTWN010000482.1:0-12453 GCA_043743435.1 Acidimicrobiia bacterium | reverse complement strand
ATAAGCTTGTTCTACTTGGCGTTTCATGATGGCCATAGAGGTGGGGGAGCAGTTCCGCGCAAGGTCGCCACAACCGAAGCACATCGCCTCATGAACCTCACGCTGCGCCAAACCGATTTCGTAGAGGGCGTGAAGAGTTTCATCGAAAAACGCCAACCCACCTTCGGTTCTATTCGCACCGAATTGCTTCCTTAGCCAAATCCAGAAATCGATGTAGTTCACCAAAGCAGCAAACAAAGCCACCGGGGCAGCGGGGTGGGGGTTCTATCCTTTACGGCCTATGGGTACGAACATTCCGGAAAAGCCGTCGTTGGATGGAGTCGAGCAAAAGTGGGGCGAACGTTGGGAAGCCAGCGGCGTGTACAACTTCGACCGGACAGCCGTGCGGGCCGATGTGTACTCGATCGACACCCCTCCCCCAACGGCCAGCGGATCACTCCACGTTGGCCACGTGTTCAGCTACACCCACACCGACACCATTGCCCGCTTCCAGCGCATGAGCGGCAAAAAGGTTTTCTATCCCATGGGTTGGGACGATAACGGTCTCCCCACCGAACGCCGCGTGCAGAATTATTACGGCGTTTCCTGCGATCCTTCCCTTCCGTTTGATCCGTCATTCAAGCCCCCCGCAGAGCCCCCCAAGCAACCCATACCGGTCAGCCGACCGAACTTTATTGCCCTTTGTGAAGAACTCACCAAAGAGGACGAAAAGGCCTTCGAGGCGCTCTTCCGCACGCTTGGTCTTTCGGTCGATTGGAACCTTCAGTACGCCACCATTGATGAGCGATCCCGCAGGGCATCACAACGCGCCTTCCTGCGCAACCTTGAACGCGGCGAGGCGTATAGCCAAGACGCACCAACCCTGTGGGACGTTGACTTCAAAACCGCCGTAGCCCAAGCCGAGCTCGAAGACCGCGAACGTCCGGGTGCATACCATTCACTCGCATTCCACCGCCCCAATGGTGCCGGTGACATCATCATCGAAACCACCCGCCCCGAGCTGCTTCCAGCATGCGTCGCCATCGTTGCTCACCCTGATGATTCCCGCTACAAGCCGCTGTTTGGCACCACGGTTCGCACGCCGTTGTTTGGTGCCGAAGTTCCCGTTTTGGCCCACCCGTTAGCCCAGCCCGACAAGGGCTCGGGCATTGCCATGATCTGTACGTTTGGTGATCTCACCGACGTCATTTGGTGGCGCGAACTCAACCTCCCTACCCGTACCGTTCTTGGCCGCGACGGGCGTATCCTCAGTGACCGCCCTGAGATCATCACCTCGCCAGAAGGTAAAGAGGCTTATCAACAGCTCGTTGGGCTTAGCGTAAAACAGGCGCAGGTCAAGATCGTCGAACAACTGCGATCCTGCGGCGAGATGCTGGGCGAGCCAAAGCCCATCAGCCACCCGGTGAAGTTCTTCGAAAAGGGCGATCGTCCGCTTGAGATCGTTTCTAGCCGCCAATGGTACGTACGCAACGGTGGCCGCGAGGAAAAACTGCGTGAAGACTTCCAAGCCCGAGGACGAGAACTGCAGTGGATTCCCGAATTCATGTGGCACCGCTACGAGAATTGGGTTGGGGGTCTTAACGGCGATTGGCTGATCAGCCGTCAGCGGTTCTTCGGTGTGCCCATCCCGCTTTGGTACGCCCTCGATTCCGACGGTGAACCCAATTACGACGCGCCCCTCAAGCCATCAGAAGCGCGCTTACCAATCGATCCATCAACCGATGTTCCCGATGGGTACTCAGCGGATCAACGAGGCAAGCCGGGAGGATTCCAAGGCGATGCCGACGTGCTTGACACTTGGGCCACCTCTTCACTCAGTCCGCAAATTGCCGGGCAGTGGGAAGACGAGCCCGATCTGTTTAGCCGCATGTTCCCCATGGATCTGCGTCCGCAAGGGCATGACATCATTCGCACGTGGCTGTTCTCCACCGCGGTTCGTGCCCACTTTGAGCACAACTCGGTTCCTTGGCGCAACATTGCCATCAGTGGCTGGATTCTTGACCCGGATCGCAAAAAAATGTCGAAATCAAAGGGCAACGTGGTTACCCCCGTCGACCTGCTGGTTGAACACGGTTCCGACGCGGTTCGCTATTGGGCTTCCTCGGCACGGCCTGGAGTAGACACCACCTTCGATACCGGGCAGATGAAGATCGGCCGCAAACTGGCCATCAAACTGCTGAATGCTTCCAAGTTCGTGCTCACCATCCTGGGCGAAGATGAAGCCCCACCGATCAGCGCGGTTACAGCCCCCGTCGACATCGCGGTGTTGGCAAAGCTCAGCGCGCTTATCGATGAAACCACGACTGCCTTCACTGCGTACGACTACGCCCGGGCCCTGGAGCGGACCGAGTCATTCTTTTGGTTCTTCTGCGACGACTACGTAGAACTGGTTAAGAAGCGCGCATATGGTGTGGCCGGCGACCCACAGGCTGACAGCGCCAAGGCAACGTTGGCTGCAATCTTGCGAGTGTTGCAACGCTTGTTCGCCCCGTTCCTACCCTTCGTGACCGACGAGGTGTACTCGTGGTGGAACACCGAATCCGTGCACGCCCAAACCTGGCCAACTACCGCCGAAATCGCCACTTCTTCACCTGGCGATCAATCGTTACTCGGCATTGTTGGCGATGCCCTCGGCGCTGCCCGTCGAACGAAAACCGAAGCGAAGCGCAGCATGAAGACCGCCGTTTCCGCCATGGTGATCACCGACACCGTCGAACGTATTGCCAAACTCAAGTTGGTTGAACCGGACCTACGTGATGCCGGTGGCGTTGTCGAACTGACTTTCGTCGAAACGACAGGCACCGCCGAAGCGAGCTACGAAGTCACCCTTGCCGATCCGGAGCCCAGCGCGTAGTTCAGTTGCTTGATTGGTTTTCGGTGGTGGCACCGTTTCAGGTTGCACTGACGGTGCGCAACTCACTCATCAGACCGGAACGGTGACACCAAGCGGCCAGGGTGGGAGCAGGTTCGAGCGTGCATAAAGAGGTGGGATCGCCTTGAATCGAAAGCAGAATCCGAACCAGGCTGCACGATCGGGCACAGGTGACTACGCTCTGTGACACGTGGCTCACGTAGGGCCTGGCGAGGTCGCCGTTCGGCTTCGCCCGTAACAAAGGAAAAATCATGATTGGTCGCATTATTGGCTTTCTCGTCGTCGCACTGATTGCCGGCTTTGGCGGACGTGCCCTCATGCCAGGTAACGACAGCATGAGCATCAAGCACACCTTGATGCTCGGTGGCGCTGGCAGTCTCATCGGCACGCTTTTGGGCGCATTGATTCCCGGCAAAGGCCCATTTGGTTCCATCATCGGCGCTGTTATCGGCTCAGTGATTGCCCTGTTCGCCTGGAAGAAGTTCGGGTCATCCATTGTGAAGAAGTAACTGCGCTTCCCAGAATCAACCTGGGCGAGGCTCAGGGTCGGTCAGGGTTCACTCAGGGTCCTCCTCTGCGCTCCGGTAGAAACCGGTAAGTGTGACAAGGGGAGTAGGAACCAACTACGGTCGAGAGTCTATGACTACTCTCTCCGACTTCACCATGACGTCCTTAACGGGCGAAGCAGTGGCACTCTCGGCGTATGCCGGTCAGGTTTGCCTGATCGTTAACGTCGCATCCGCTTGAGGCCTCACGCCTCAGTACGCAGGTCTGCGTACGCTTCATGAAACTCTCCAAGGCGTAACCGTCCTCGGCTTCCCGTGTAACCAGTTTGGGGCCCAGGAGCCCGGCACCGATGAAGAGATCTCCGAATTCGTGAAATCGAAGTACGACGTGACCTTCCCGATGTTCTCGAAAACCGAAGTCAACGGCGACGATGCCTGCGATCTCTACAAGTGGCTCAAGGCCGAACAGCCGGGCGAAGAAGAATCAGCTGAAATCAAGTGGAATTTCGCCAAGTTCATCGTTGACAAAGAGGGCAAGGCCGTCGCACGGTTCTCCCCCATGACAACTCCTGAAGAGCTTCAGGCCGAGGTCGCCAAGTACCTCTAAGCCTTCATTGCTTATGGGTTTGGGGTGCCAACGCTGAAAAGCCTGAACAAAATGAAAGACTGGCGTTGAGGGACTTCCTTCAACGCCATTTTTTTTCACCAAGCCGAGGTGCCTCTTCAAATGTTGCCCACTAACGGTTTTTTTCTCGTTGCTTATGAGAAAAACAGGGTTAGTGGGCGACATTTTTGCCGTATCGAGTTGCCATCAAATACCAAGAGGTTCGCCATGACCACAACTGCTTCTGAACATCGCCGCCAAGGTGCAAGCTATCTCGTCAGCCAAGAAGAAAAAGAAGCGTTCGCCACACGAGGGTATGTGCACTTACGAGGCGTGCTGTCATGGGAAGAAGTTGACGAGATCGAAACGGTCTACAACGCGTTCCTTCGCCGTGAGATTGCCGTCGAAGGTAAGGACCTCAACGACATGACTACAGGCGAGCATGGCACCGATCCCGGTGGGTACGCCATCGTGAACGTGATGTTGCCCCGTCGGTACTACCCGGCATGGGTTGGCAACATCTTTGAGCAACGAGCCAAATCGATCGCAGCGCAACTGTGCGGTGAAGATATGACCATCGACTTTGATCAGCTGTTGGCCAAAAGCCCAAATCGTCCGGAAGCGGTATTTGGCTGGCACCAAGATCAGGCCTACTGGATCGACACCGACGACCGACGAACCGCCACGTGTTGGTTAGCCGTCGAAGATTCCACCGAAGAAAACGGCTGCATGCAATTCCTGGCCGGCTCGCACCTGGAACCGGTTCGCCCCCATCGCCCGCTGCATGAAGACCGAACCAAAAGCCACACGCTGGTGACGGACCTTCGCGACGGTGACGTGATGACTGCAGTGCCGATTGCTCGCGGTGACATCACGGTGCATAACGAAGGTGTGCTACACGGATCGGGTGGCAACTACTCCAGCCATTCTTATCGTCGTGCCTACATCGTGGCATTGCGGTCAAACGAAGCAGTTCGTAAGGAACGATCACTGGGATTCACCCATTCGCACAACGATCATCTCGAAGTTCTCGAACAGGTCGAGGGACTCAACGTCGAGCACTAGTGCAGCGAAGCGTAAGTCATTGCGAGTGTTTTGACCTCAGTTGCCAGCACCAACGCGGGAAAGTGCGGGTGCTGGTTTGGCCCTTACGCGGCCTTACGCCTTTGACGCTGCAGTGCTTGATGATGGAGTGCTTGATGAGGGAGTGCTTGATGAGGGAGTGACCGCTGCGATGGTCGAAGGCACGGAAGGTTTCGCTCCGCTTTTCAGGGCAACCAATCCGTTGACGTTACGAATCTCGAATTCTAACTTCTCGATGGCTTTGCCACGAGTAAGTGTGCAGACGATCGGAGCCCCAGGATCAGCCACCACAACAGGGGCGGCGCCACACGACACTTTGGTGCCGGCGGCGTCTGCGGGGTCAAGTGACGTCTTCACAAAAGCAACAATCTTCGAGATGTCGATGATGGCCTTCGATGGGGAGATTTGAAAAACCCCACCTTTGAGCGAACCGCCCTCCTTCACGATGACGGTGTAGGGCGCTGGGACACCCTCAATGGTGATGGTGCACGCGTAGTTTCCTACGGGCACCTTGGTCTTTTTCCCAGCCAACGTTGCTGGACAAGAAACTCCACCCACCTTTAAACCCGGTGCTGCTTCACGTTGCACGGAGGCGATCTTGGCCTCAATGTCGGCTTTGAGGTCAGTGGCTTTTGCTGCACGATCTGCTACCGCCACGGGTGCAACTGAGGAAACAACCACGGCAGCGGGAGCGGCCACGGCAGTGCCCGGTGGTTTCACCGGGGCTTTTGCCGCATCCGCCGGTGAGAAATTGCCCACGGTATGCACGCAGACGGTTGCCACAAACGCCACAATGCTTACGTTTCTACCCGTAAGCCGAGCTTGCACACCTTCCCGAGCTTGGTTCGATGATCGAAGGACGAAGGGAAAAGGTCGAGAAACAGTCAAAGGAGGGCGCATGAGCAGGATCTTTCATAAGTTGCGGGGGAACGCACCCGGGAAAACGGCTTACCAAATCCAGATTTTCACGAGAAGACAGCAGAACGCTAGTGGGCGAAAAGTGGTCTTGCGGGTTACCAGCGAAAGCCTTGACGGTTGAGTTCCCGGAACCTGTGCACGGCGTATGCAGGTACAACACGCCAAGCGGTTGACCATCACTCGTACTCGACGTGGTTACAAGTTTCACGCGTGTGATTCACTCATCCAGTTTTGGATTGCAGAGCGCAATTCGCCCGGCTAGCTTTTCGCCGCTAGAAAACTGTTCGGTTTCGGCACCGAAACACTGCATCACGAACACCCGTAAGAACGCATACTGAATTTGTCGCTATGCTGTCGTACCGATTTGCAAGCACCTGCTGGCAAAAAATATTCCCCCTTTCTCTCTACCTTCAGGAGCACCATTCAAATGAGCGGTCAAGGATCTGTAGCCACCCCGTCGAGTGCCGGTTTTCTTATGTGGCGTGCGACCAATGCCTGGCAGCGTTCACAGCGCGCTGCACTCGAAGCCTTTGGACTCACCCATGTGCAATACGCACTTCTCGCTACTTTGGCAGCAGACGATGCCCGTAAGGGTCTTTCACAAGCCGAAGTAAGCGGTCGCTCAGGCGTAGACCCAATGACCACTTCGCAGGTTATTCGTAACCTCGAAGCCCGTGAGCTTGTCGCTCGCGCCGCTAGCGCCGAAGATAAGCGTGCACAGCGAGTAACCCTCACCACCGCTGGTCGTGCCCTCGTACGCAAGGCCCTTCCAAAGGTTGAGAAGGCTGATGCCGATTTCTTCGCCGTTGCAGGCAAGAACCAGGGTGCCATCACTTCGGCCCTCGCAGCACTTGCTGGCGTAGAGGTCTAAGTACCTCGCAGCACCGGCAGCCGTTCTTTCGGCGAACCTTGAAACCGTTCATTCAAACGCCGCCTCCGGGCGGCGTTTGGCGTGTGTCACCTTCGGCTCAGATCGTTCGGCTCAGGGTTCAAGTCACTGAAACGATGCGCAACTTCACCCAAATGCCGTCGAGCCGGCAAGTTGCCAGCGCGGAACCTTGGTTCCCGTGTGCCCAAATGCTGTCTGCGTGTCGAAACAGTGCGTCACCCGTTGGTCGCTCAGGCGCCAATCCGTCACGCGGCCAACGCCTGACACCGGCCGCTACGCCAGGGCAGCAACCACTTGGTGCTGGTCACGAAAGTCCAGTGCGGCGACGGCACCGATCACAATGGTTGCCGGGGCTTCCACTGGGGTGGCATGCAACTGGGCCAGGGTGGTGCGAACATCGATTTGGTCGTTTCGCGAACCGTTCGTGATGGCCGCAACGGGAGTAGTTCCGGAAAGTCCGCCATCCATAAGTGCCCGTGCTATCTCGCCCCGTCGACCCACCGCCATCAACAGCACGATGGTGCCTCCAACTTTGGCGAGGGCCGACCAATCAACCGGATCGGCACCCTCCGTGCGATGTCCCGTTACCACGGTGTAGGCAGCAGAGACTTTGCGATGGGTGACGGGGATTCCCGCAGCAGCCGGGGCGGCAATCGATGAGGAAATTCCTGGCACAACGCTGTAGTTAAGACCGGCCTGGCGAAGTGCTTCGATTTCCTCGCCACCTCGTCCGAACACGAACGGATCGCCACCTTTGAGCCGCACCACCGTTTTACCCTGGCTGGCCAGTTCGATCATCAGTGCACAGATAATATTTTGTGACGATGAGTTTCCGGCTCTCTTGCCTACATCGATCAGTTCAGCGTGAGGAGGGGCAAGCTGGAGAATGTCGGGGCCAACGAGAGCGTCGTGCAGGATGACATCGGCAAGGCCAAGCACCCGCACCGCGCGGACCGTTAACAAATCAACGTCGCCGGGGCCCGCTCCCACCAGATAGGTGAAGCCTGCTGCCCTATCGCTCGCAAACGCCGTAGACGAGGTGGGTAGGGTTTCGGGAAGGTCAATCATGTTGTGGCCTCCTCGACCGATGTTCTCGCTACTCCAGCTTGCTCTGTCAACCTACGAACCTCGTGTTGCAGGGCTGTTTCGTAACGCACACAGTTGCGTGAACCACACGACGGGGCCGAGCAATCGCTTTCGTCACATCGATACGTCAACGTAGTAGTCCAAGCCTCGGTCGCTCGCTGCAGTTCCGCCGCATTTCCTGTGTCAAGCGCCTGGGCCGAGCGGGTGATGAGCGGCCGCCAAGGAAGCCCTTCGCTGGTTCGGGTTTTTCGAATGTCGTCACGAACCGAACGAACGTGACGGACTACTTGGCCGGGAACGCTTCCGAGGCTGTGTGCGATGCGATCGCGAATCCATGATGCTGCGGCTGGACTGGCACCTGAGGTGGACACGGCCACGATGACCTCACCGTCGCGATGAATGGCGGGCAGGATCGAGGTACAAAATGGTGGGTCGTCGGAAGCATTCATGAAAACCTGTGCTGCTGCAGCATCGGCGGCAACTTGGGCGGTGGTTTCCTGGTTGTCGACGGCAGTAACCACGAGCCAGGCGCCATCGAGATCGGAGCGCCTGTAAGGGCGTTCGATGAGCGTGACACCGGTGAGTGCGATCGCGTCGGCATAGAGCTTGGTGGCTACCAGGACTACCTCGGCGCCAGCATCACGCAGGCCAATAGCTTTGCGGGAACCTATCGGCCCGCCACCAACCACGAGGCACTTCCGTCCGCCCAAGTCCAGCAAAATTGGAAACCACACCGGTTGAGCTGCGCGTTGGCCCAAGTTTGCGAATAGTTCCGGGTTGTCTTTTGCCGCGAGAAAGCCGCCAACGGGCATATCGCAGTTCGAGGCCAATGGAGAACTCGTCATCGCTGGTGAAAACCAATTGAGGTCTGGGGACGCAATCCACCAACGGGAGCCGTTTGTTGAAACCCCGCAACTGTCAACATGGCACAGAACTATTCCGCTTCGGCGCTGGCGCGGCGCTTTTTGGATGGTGCAGGCAAAGAGGCCAAGAGTTCTGCTTCATCGACCCGGGCCGACCAATCACCAAAGGATTCCTTGGCGTTTGTACGCTCGCGGCTGTACCGATCAAACAACGTTGACATGGCCGGTCCAAGATCGTCGACATGGACATCGGCAACGAGACGCTTATTCAAACGATCGCCACTTACCGAACCGCCAATATAAAGATCATACGTGCGCTTACCTCTGCCGACTAGGCCAACTTCTGAGGTATACGGACGGGCACACCCATTCGGGCAGCCAGTCACATTGATGCGAAGTTCCTGCGAACCAATCCCCGCTTTGTCGAGAGCATTGGCAGCATCATCGGAGAGGCGAGGCAGGATACGTTCGGCCTCGGCGAGAGCCTGGCCACAGGTCGGGAGTGCCGGGCAAGCCATAGCCAAGCGACGGACTGGCGTGTAATGATGCGCCAGCGGAACGTTATGCGCACGAAGAATGTTCTCGACCTTGATGCGATCGGCAGCCTTCACGTCACAGAGCAATACGTCTTGGCGAGCCGTTAACCGATATTCAGGCACAAGTCCGGAATCGGCTATAGCCCGCAGTGCAGTGCGCACACGCCCGTGGTGTTCGTCGGAGCGTTCTTCGGCCACATCGCGAACTCGCCCGGATTCAACGTGAACGCCAATGAAGTAGGTCTCGCCAGTTCCATCCGCAGCCAAGGTTTGAGGGTGCCAGCCGAGGTGCTCGTCGCAGTCGTCCCACGGTTGCAATGCCGGTGCCTCGCGTAGCGTGACCGGTGCGGGGCGGTTCGCCAGGCGACTTCGGGTTTCGTTGATGAACCAATCCAGCCCGCGATCATCCATGAGGTACTTGAGACGGGCACGGCCACGATCGGTCCGGTCACCAAAATCACGGAAGATACCAATGATTTCTTCGCCGACGGCACGCAGATCGTTGACTCCCACAGCCCCAATGATGGAAGCAATACGGGGATAGGTTTCGCCTTCACGGGCATGGTTCTGACCCATACCGCCACCCGCCAACACAATCCAACCCTGTACTTCGCCGGTGAGACCGTTACTCAGAACCGGAATCAATCCAAGATCGTGTGCGTACAGATCAACGCAGTTATCACCAGGCCAAGCGAAGGCAATCTTGAACTTGCGCGGCAGATACGTTTCACCGTAGAGCGCGTCGATTTCTGGCGCAGTGTCAACTGCCGAGGCGGCCGACTCATGATCAATGAAGAGGTCATAGTACGAACGTGTCGTCGGCTTAAAGGCTGCGGATAATTCGCGCGCATACTGTCCGAGATCCATGTTGGCCCGTTCAGCGTGGGGTGCTGGATCAGCCATCACGTTTCGGACCACATCGCCACACGCGGCCAGGGTGGTGACGAGATGCTTGTTGAGCGTGTTGATAAGTGAACGTAACTCAGGCTTATGGACGAAGTGAAACTGAATGCCTTGGCGGGTGGTGATTCTTAGCGAACCATCCGCCACTTCGGAAGCCAGGTTGTCCATGGCGATCCATTGATCCGCCGAAACGGTACCGCCGGGGAGACTGGCCCGGACCATGCAGGAGTACTCCAGCGGCAGCTTTTTCGAGGCCCGTTCACGGCGGATATCGCGGTCATCCTGCTGGTAGAAACCGTGAAACTTGATGAGGTTGGTTGCATCACCGCTGAAATCCGGGGCATCATTGGCCAACTCCTCCGCCAGAGTGCCGCGCAGCCCACGACTGGCGGCCTTCAAACCTTCAACGGCGGTGGGCATACGTTCAGCTGGAGCGTTCACTGGACCAGTTTACCCTCGATTCCCCCTAAAGCTGACAAGATTGGTCGGGATTAGCTGTGACATCCAAACCGGAACAGTATCCGGGCTCTAACCAGCACTTTTCTTAGCAGCAACTACGACTTCGAAGTTCTGCTGCGACTTGGGCGAGGAGGTCGGCTGAACGGTCAGCATCGTCGATTCCTCCGGTTGAGCCAAGGAGGATTCCCGAGACGCCGGGGACGCAAAGCATGGCCCGTGCTCGCTCGACAGCCGGGGCAACGCCGATGGCCGATGGCGGGGGCAGCTTGGCATTGGGGTAAGCAGCGATGCGTTGGCGATCTTCCTCGGAACCCAAAACAGGCACGCTGGCAAACACTCGCAAAGCACGGGCGGAATCAGGAATACCGCCGATGAAAGCGGCCAACACCTCCGCATCGTCTACCTGATCAACGATACAAATATCGGCACCGGCACGAAACTTTTGTGCGGCACGGCCCGGTCGAATCCCTACGGGAATGCTTAAGGGGGACTCACCTGTTGAGACAGCAAATCCCAACGCAGAAGCCATGGCGATCAACTGAGTACCGTCAAGATCGAACACCGCCTTTGCGTCTTGGCGATGACCGGAATAGGGATGATTGCCGGTAATGCAATGCACACCTACGATACCCAGATCGGCCAAAGCCATCAACTCACCTTCCAGCGCCACCCGATTCCGATCCCGGCAATTCAAGCCCGGCCAGGGATTGCATCCACCTTCGAGCGCCACCGCCGCACGATAGGAGGGAGGAAACCGCACCCGAGACCAGTTTGCATCGCCAAACAACGCGCCGTCGACCGAGGTTCCCAAGCGAGCCGCAGAACGCTTGATCACCGCCGAGGAGTTCCCGGGTTCCGGCAACTCCGCAATGATCAACTGTGGTTCGGCCAGCAGAATCCCAGCAGCCGTCGCCCGAGTTCGCTCCCGGACGCGGATTGCAACGGAGCCGGAGCCCAAAACCCCACCACCAACGGAGCCGCTAGCCGGCTCAACACAAACTACAGGGCCGTCAGTTGTAGACGCTCCGCTCGTATCCACCTCGAAGTGAAGCCCCGTCCAAACTACGGGAGCTGAAAGATCAACAAACGGGCAGGCAACACCGGGAATCTCACAGTTGCCATCAGCCTGCACATCAGCACAGGGCCCATGCGTCATGAACTTGGGGCACACATCTACCTGCGAATGAACCATGGGCATTTGAGACCCGTCTTCGGCGATCACCGAACTATCGTTGCAGAAGTTGAGGACTTGCGCGGGCGAGAGCCACTACATTCAGATCGATGACTACAGAAAGGTCTTCGCTGTGCAGCTTGCCGAATTGAACATTGCTTTACTACGCGCACCTATTGATGATCCCATCATCGCCGAGTTTGCCAATGCCTTAGACGAGATCAATGCACTGGCTGAAGCAAGCCCCGGGTTCGTGTGGCGGCTGACCGGTGATGGAAATGATGCCACCAGTCTGCGGCCGTTTCCTAACCCCGAGATGATCGTGAATGTCAGCGTATGGACAGATCGTTCCTCACTCCACGAATACGTGTACAAGACGGCCCACACTCCGTTTCTTCGTAAGCGCGCAGAGTGGTTTCACCGAATCGAGGTGCCCTCCGTCGTGATGTGGTGGGTTGGCAACGGTGCACAACCAACGATCGAAGAGGCCAAAGCCCGACACGATCACTACCATGCCAACGGGCCCACGCCCCACGCATTTGGCTGGCGAGACGAGTTCGAAC
>JAYTWN010000481.1:0-14904 GCA_043743435.1 Acidimicrobiia bacterium | reverse complement strand
CATCGGAGGCCATTTGATCACCGCTCAACGCTGCGGCCATGGCGCCGATACCGAGCGCTTCGATGTCGCTGGGGTGCCCGTCGAGCACGAAGCGAATGTGGATCATGGCTTCGGCGGCATTCCCCGAATTCAGCAGCGCACTCGCTAGGGCTAGACGCAGCGATCGTCGATGGGGATCGGCGGCAACGGCATTCGCGAGTTCTTCAACGCTAGGTTGTTCAGGCATGCATCCACCGTAACAACCACGCTCCGTAACTGAAAGCCCCTTCAGTTCTGAAACGCCAAAAAGGGTCAAACGACCTATTCCGAACGAACCGATAAAAGCCCTCGGCAGATTGATGAACTTTCGCAGAGCCTTGAGAGTTGCTTTCCTCATCCGAGTCGGCCTAGCAGTCTGTAGCTCGGGCTAGGGCAGTGCAGCTGGAGCGCAGTTTTGCTTCGCTCAAGGCTCCAATCTTCTTGATTAACGAGACTTTCGAAACAAGCTGCATGTTGTCGAAGTTCGCGACGGAGTCATGTAACAAACCTTCCACCGTTCCGAGTGGAACCTCACTGGGAATCGACCGGATGGTTGAGGTAACCGGAGCGGCAATAACCGAATGCAGATGTTGAATTACCGCGGTTCTCGTCAGAACAACAACGGGACGAATTTTGTCTCCGGGGATGTCAGCGAGCCAAACGTCCCCTCGTTGAACAACCGGCAACGAAGTGCTCACTTGTTGATTCCATAGAGCGCTGCCCAGTCAACATCATCATCACTCTCACGCACCCGAACTGTGTTGGCCAAACCCGAGAACTCCGCCCCAACCGGCAACTTCTCATAGCCAGCAACGTGTTGCCGCACGAGCTCGTCATCGATGAGCCGATGAAGCGCCACGTCGAGCAGATCAGAAACCGAGCCGGAAGCCACGAGTGCCTGTGCTTGCGCAAGCGTCGCCGGGTTGAGCGAAACAGAGATTTTTGTTTTGGCCATAGAGCAAGTGTACCGACAGTCGCACCTTTAGTCGCACGACCTGCTGAGGCTCATATCGTCACCCCAATTCTGGTTTCCTACCGCGAAAGCAGCATTAGCGGGGCATCTCCTTGATTTGACCGAACACGCTTATCGACACAAGCACTTCGGAAATTCCGCCAACTGTCGAAATTGCGGAAACCAGAACGCCACCGCAAAACCAGTGATCACCCTTCCGTATCTCCTGCAGCTGCGGACGGATATAAACCGTGAACTTTCCGAGCTTCAAGGCGGTTAGCGGTCGTGGCGGGAGCGGGGTTCGTGGCGGGGCGCGCGTTCGGGGGCTTTGCCGTCGAGGCGTCGGCTGGGGCGTTCCATGGGGCGCTCGGTTTTCACCCGGGGAATGCGATCGGGTTCACCGGCTACGGCTTCGGAAAGTGAGGCCAATTCGCCCGGGCTGAGCTCACGCCAACGCCCCGGGGGAAGCTGACGATCAGCCAGGCGATCAATACGTACACGTACCAACCGAATTACCGGATGGCCGACGGCTTCGAGCATTCGTCGCACTTGACGATTGCGGCCCTCATGGATAGCGATACGCACCGCATTGGGCGCAATCATGTTGACCTCAGCCGGAGCCGTGATCCCATCTTCCAGCTCAATCCCGTTACGCAGAGCCCGAATTGCCGCTTGCGACGGTTCCCCACGAACCTCAGCAACGTATTCCTTCTTAATTCCATAGGAAGGATGGGTGAGTCGAAAGGTAAGTTCACCGTCATTGGTAAGCAGCAGCAAACCTTCGGTATCCACATCGAGCCGGCCGACGGGAAACACCCGCGGTTCCTCCGGCACCAAATCCATCACGGTCGGGCGCTGGTGCGGATCATACACAGTGGTAACCACGCCAATTGGCTTGTTCAGCAGGTAGTACACCAAACCGGTTTTCGTACCGACGGGGGCATCGTCAACGGTGATACGGTCCTTGTCGGGGTCAACCCTTCGGCCAAGAACGGCAATCTCGCCGTTCACTTTGATGCGCCGCGCGGTGATGAGATCTTCGATGACCCGTCTGCTACCCACGCCAGCGCGAGCCAACACTTTCTGCAGACGTTCACCGTCACCCGTGTGTTCTGGACCAGGCAGAAAATCGAACATCTCATCGATCGTTTTTAGGTTGGCCGCGTTGTTGGCTCGCTGGCTCGGATCAGTTCTCGGCGCAGCCTCTATAACCCGTTGAGGATCGGGTTCGCCGTCCTCGCCTTCGATTTGTACGTCGGCATCGGGGGCATCCCATTCAGAATCACACTCGGGACTAGTTTCGTCCCATAGGTCTTCTTCGAGTTCACCGTCACCGTTTTCATTGGCGCTCATTGGTTGGCAATTTCGTTCGTGTCTTCGGGAAGGACTTCCAAAGTTGCATCGTCGACCAGGGTTTCGCCTGGACCTGTTTCTCGCGGATCTGTTTCGCCTGGATCCTGCGCCAACCCAATCGGGACGCCCGCGGGGTTACCGTCGAGTCCGGCTCCGGTCCCTCTCGTCATGCGTCCGGTTTCGCTATCCACCCGCAAAGAGGCTTCGAGTGCTTCCATAACTTCGGCCCCGGGAACCAAATCACCGAGGGGCGGCAACTGAGCAATGGAGTCGAGTCCAAGGTTTTGTAGGAACAGCGACGTAGTGCCAAACAGCGTCGCTTGTCCGGGGCCGGGGTCGACGGCGATTTCGGCCACATAATTGCGTTGTACCAGTGTGCGCATAACCCCGTCGACATTCACGCCACGGATTGCCGCGACCTGGGCCCGTGAAATGGGTTGCTTATAGGCCACGATGGCGAGAGTTTCCATGGCCGCAGCCGACAGCCGAGCGGCCTGGCCATCGAGCACGAATCGTTCAACATAGGCGGCCAAATCTGGATGGCTTTGAAACCGATAGCCACCGGCAACACGGGCCACAACGAAGCCGCGGTTTTCCTCAGTGAAGCGTTCATTTAGCGCATTGCATAACGCTTCGGCCCGAGTTGGACCAACTTCGAGAAGTTCACCAAGCAGCTGTGGGGTTACGGGTTCGTCGGCCACCATCAAAATTGCTTCGATGGCTCGGAGCAGTTCGTCATCAGGAGGCCCACTCTCAAGACCCAGCTGCGCAGCTTCTCCTGTGGCCACATCGGCTTGTAGCTCTTGGTCACCGGTTGCGGCATCAGCCTCAACATCAACGTGAGGAATGACTTGTTGAGACTCAACCCCAGCCTCATCGAAAACATCAACTTGGGAAACCTCGGCGACTTCGATAACCCCGCCGACTAAAGCAGCTTCGGCGCTCGGCGCGTTAAGTGCGACTGGATCGCTCGACTCAACTGCTTCGGCGGATTCAGTTTCGACGGATTCAGTTTCGACGAGTTCAGTATCGGTTGATGGTTCGTGTTCGTTTGTCATGTGCAGGCTTCCCAGTCGCAAGTGATCATTGGCTTATCCCTCGTAATCGTCAACGGTGAAGTTCACGAACGCAGGTTTTGGTTGGTCCACCATCGCCAGGTCAGCCTCGATGGGCCCAGCCACATCTGCGCTGTCCACGAGCGTAGCTTCGTGAACGGCCGCAGGGTCATCCTCGTGGGCCGCGTTGGCCTCAGTGTTGCGCAGGTACGCGTCGAGTTCTTCGTCGGGCGTGGTGTCTGTACCGGAGATTCGAGCCTGTTGCACTGCCGCCAACGCCGCATCAATATCGGCCTCGGCCTCTTCGGCGTCGGGGTCATCATCGAGCAACACCGAAGTGCGATTGGAGCGATCCGCCACTCGTCGGGCTTCCACTTCCTCGTCGGTATCGGGTTGCACCACGGTTGGGCCAGTGGCTCCCGAAAGAAAGCGAGCGGCCGGAGAGTCATCATCTTCAGCGTCGTTGGCACGCCACGTGAGGCGGAGGTCACCAAAGCTTTCGTGCTGCTCAGCAGTCAACCAACCCTGTTTGAACAACTCCAAAACGGCCAAAAACCGCACAATGATTTCGAGGGGTTCCTTGGCGCCCGAAGTGAGATCACGGAACGAAACCGTGCCCATACGGGGTAGCTGCTGGGCCAGTTCGTTGACGGCATCGGCCACCGTGAAGCGCACTTCGGTGACGTGATCCAAACGTACCTTGGGTTCAACCTTAGGCAGCATGGCCCGATTGAGCGCACGCAGAAAGGCCGCACGTAACTGGTTCGGCGTGACCGAGGCCAACAAATCTGGGGTGAGACTGTTGAAGCCTTCTTCCACCACGTTGGTACGGGGGAACGACCGAGCGGCCTTGGTTTCCAGCCGTCGCAGCGCCGTAGCGGCATGGCGGAACGTTTGGTATTCCAAAAGCTTGGCCAGCAGCAGGTCTCGCTCTTCCAGCAACGCCAACTCTTCGTCCATGTCGACGTTGGCTCGCTCTGGCAACAAACGCCGCAGTTTGAGCTCAATCAACGTGGCGGCGATAAGGAGAAATTCGGTGGCCACCTCAAGGTCGAGGGTCTGCATTTTTTGGATTTCCACCACAAACGCGTCGACGATCCCCGAAAGGCTGATTTCGGAGAGGTTGACCTGTTCTTTGGCAATGAGGTGCAACAACAGGTCAAATGGCCCCTCAAAGACCGGGGTGGACACCTCATAAGACACGCGGACAGGCTACTGCGTGTGCACAAGCGCCCAGTCGAGACCCAGCCCGGCAGGTTCCCTGCGAACATGCACGAAGGGTTAGGGCAAAACCAGGGTGAGGGTGGTCCAAGCTCCTACCGAAATCGAGTCGCCGTTCGCAAGGGGCATGGGCGTGTTCGGCGACATGGCGGCAGCAGAACCGTTGAGGAAGGTGCCGTTCGATGAGCCGAGATCAGTCACCGTGAACGTCCCATCGGCGGCCCGTACTATTTCGGCGTGCTGACGCGAAACCGCCACGTCTTCGGGCGTGAGCGAGAGGTCAACTTCGGGGTGAATATTGCGTGACGTGCTTTTTCGTCCGATGAGGGCACGGTCCGCGTTGAGCTCAGCTACTCGATCGGCCACGCCGACGGGGAACACCACGGTGGCATCTCCTACCCGGTCGAACTGTGCTCGGTCCGTAGCGACGACGATCATCCTCGAACCCGCTTGATTGATCACGGTGGCGCCTGGCGATGTCGAAACGCTCGGCACGGTCGAAGAGGAAGCCGAGGACCCAGAGGACCCGACGGATTCACCCACGGCGCCTGCACGGTCTGGGGAGACGATGCCAGTCACGAAGTCGTACCCGCAGTCCTCGCAAAAAATGCTGAAACCGTCTTTAACCCCGTTGCAATTTGGACAGGTTCCCGCAGTGGTGGCCACGTCGAAACCTGCAGCTTTGGGGCCGGTTGGCGCTGCAGGACTTTCGGTAGCAACGGTAGGAGTCGCTGGAGAAACCGGACCAACTGATGCTACCGCCGGAGCAACCGAGCCCACAGAACCAACCGGTCCGACCGAAGAACTGCCGGGCCCGTCGATCTTTACGCCACACTTATCGCAATAGTCAGCAGCCGCGGAATCGTGACCGTTGGCGCACTTCATGACCAATCCCCCGCTTTGATGAATTCCGGTCGTCCCCTATTAATAAGCACACGTACGTATTCCGGAACCTCAAAACAATCCCGACGAATCATGGGCCGACCTTCTTCGTGCGCACCGTTTTGGTTGATCGGGTATCGAGCGCCATGGCATCGGCCAATTCCACCTGGCGCTTCAGTCGGACGGTTCCTGTGTCGGCATCTTGCACATCAACCACTTTGGACAACAGCTTCATGGTGTCCTCGTTGCCCGATTCCTTGGCCAACTGAACCGCTCGGCCCAGCTTGGCCGTGGCCACATCGGTGTCGCCCAGCTTCTGTGCTTCAAGGCCCTGCTGGATGGCGTTCGCTAACTCGGCTTGGCCGGTGTAGTGGGCAACTTGTGGATCGATTTTGGTAGTGAGGGCATGATCATCGGTCCACACGGCACGAATAAGGCCCTGGGAAACGATTTCGCCGTCCACGATCAAACTGGCACGTCCAGCAAGCTTCTCGGTTCCCACCGGCCCCGGTTGCACTCGTATGCATACGTGGTAGTCGCGGGATTCGCTAGCCCATGAGCCCGTTGGGTAGTCCTTCGCTAGCGGACCGAACACCACGGCCTTGGCAGTGATGTCGTCCACCCGGGGGGAGACCTGTTTTACGAACACCACTTCGGCACCCTGGGGAGCCCAAATACGGAGAGCCACATTGGCCACACCCTTAGCCATGGATTGACGCATAAGCGCCGCAAAGTCTTCGGTCAAATGTTCGGGTTCTGCAATGATGTCAACGGTGCCCATGAGTTTGTCGGCGATGCGGCGAAGTTCGCTCACTTCCCAATCGGTTCCCACTCCGCGACTGTCGCACGAGAACACTCCTTCGCAACTATCGAGCGCTTGCACAAAGG
Organism: Acidimicrobiia bacterium; assembly: GCA_043743435.1. Taxonomy (GTDB): domain Bacteria; phylum Actinomycetota; class Acidimicrobiia; order Acidimicrobiales; family JANYDT01; genus JANMZO01. Next base: position 8,535 of record JAYTWN010000481.1, on the reverse strand, counting down.
TTTCAAATGCCTCACCTTCGATGCGTCCATCGGTAAGCAAAATGGCATGCACCGAAGCTCCAGCGGCTTGCTCTGAAAGGGTTCGGGCCGCAAGTAGCCACTCGCCGATATGGGTACCACCGTCGGCCCTAAGTACGCGTAGTGATTCTTTGGCGGCGGCTCGGGTTAAAGCACTTGATGTGGCCAAGCGTGCATCTGGCGGGTAGAGCGCGTAAGCCCGGTCTGATCCGGCGATCACCGCGAAACGCACACCATCGTTGATGGCATCAATAGCCGCTGAAGTGGCCCGCTTAGCTTCGCGGAGCTTCACGCCTTCCATGGAGCCTGAGCAGTCCACCACGAGCAATTCCACCGACGCACCAGAGGACCCAACGTGTGCTGCACTTGACGACATCACGCCTTCGGCAGTCACCGTGACGATGGCGTTGATTTCGTTGGCTCCGTCGGTAACGAATTCGTTTTGGTAAACCTCGGATCGAAAGACCGTCATGGCATATCTCCTTGTGGCACGGGGGCCGCAGCGGCCTCGTAAATTGCTGTTTGCTGTTGAGGGTGGACAGGTTGTTCAGGTCGGGCAAGGTGGGCGGGCGTTTCGCCTTCTCCATCCGTTTGCGAAGCGAGGATACCTCCAGCGCCGTCGCCACGAGCAGGGTCAACCTTTGGCACTCGTTCGCTGTTGCGAACCCACGTGGTGATTGGCGGACCCATGCGCAAGAGGGAAATGGCAATATTGTCCTGCCCTCCGCTGTTCAACGCAAAGCTACAAAGTGCTTCGGCGATTTGCTGCACGGATACTTCGCGAACCGGAAGTTCCGCGAGGAGGTCTTCAATGGCATCGTCGAGAATGCGACGCAAATGGGGAAGCGAAGATGCGTAGTTCCAAAGCCCATCAGAGCAGAGAAGCAAAATTGCGCCACTCGCTGGTTCATGCTCAACAATGGACGGAACAACGTTGGGAGCGTCGGATCCCAGCCAACGGGTAATCATGTGGGCTCTAGGGTCGGATTCGGCGTTCTCGGGGGTTCGTCGTCCGGTCCGGATTTCTCCAGCTGCCCATCAATCGTCCGCGCTGAGGTGGCGGTCAATACCGTCGTCCCCAAAAACGTAGGCGCGCGAATCTCCAATGTTGCCGACCGTGATTCGACCCCCGGCAACGGTCGCAGCGACAAAGGTGCACGATGGGGCATCGAGGCCGACGGTCTTACGGAACGGAGTGGAAGACACCGCAGTTTGCGCCAGCTTCGCCGCATCAATAAGTGCGCTTACTGCCAATTCAGGATCGGCGGAAAGACACTGCTGTAAACGAACCTTTGTGACGCTTACCGCCGCTGCCGAAGCAACATCAGATGCCGACGACGTGGAAACTCCATCACACACCACCAACACCGCACGGGTAATCCCGCGATCGTAGGGTGGCGATGAGGCAAGCTCCATGAGCTCATCGAGGGTTTCGATCCCACCAGACCACGAAACGACCTCGGATCCAACAAACAGCGCACAGTCGACGGCATCTTGATTGATGGGATGGGTAATCCCTCGATCGGTGACCGATGCCAAGATACCGAAATTCAGGACGGCGTGATCACGCGGAGATGGGGCTTTGGTTCCACATTTTTGGCAGTAGCCGTCGGCATCGAAGGTGGTTGACGTGCATGCCGAGCAAGCTTGGGCGGCGGTTACTGCTCCCGATTGGTCGAGTGGTTTTCCGCAATCTTCACAAAACTTCGACCCGGCCTCGTTCACGAATCCACAGGGTCCACAAACGCCTGCGGTTGAGGCAAAAGCGCCAACCAACGAGCCAGACGTGCTCTCCGAAGCAAGATCGCGGGACTCCTCAACACTTGTCCCGAGCCGGGACTGTTCAACACTTGTCCCGAGCCCGGACTGTTCAACACTTATCCCGAGTCCCGGCTTATCCACGTGAGTCGGCTGATCTGCAGCGGTCATCGAGCCGTCCTCGGCCGGACCGAATTTGCTCTATCCACCAGAGCAATACGTTGGGCCGACGTTGGAGCGGAACGAGCCAACTGGCGAAGCGACGTTTCCAAACCAAGTCGAACATCGGTCTCGGTGAGAGGCACACCAAAGGTGATTAGGGTGGCATCGGGCTTGAGCTTCTGAGATTCCAGCTCCGTAAGTACTTCGGCCAGATATTGCACACGAAGAGAATTGAAAGCTTCCGGCGAAAGACTAAGTGCGCTTAGTACCTCTGAGGCCCGAGCCATATCTGCATCGTCGAGAGTCTGCGTTCCATCAGCTTGTCGGCGCGGTTCCATCAGCGAACTCACCATGGCCAGTTGCACATCATCATGAAAGGCCGACGTAGCGGGAACTCGTTTAGCAACCCTTATGGCACCCGCTCGATTTCCCAGTGCCGACAGCGACCGGATAAGCCCTGTTGTTGCGGAAATATATTGCGGGTCGGTAGCTGCGACAATTTCATAATTTGCGGCAGCGGACACGTGATCGCCAGCGTTTTCACTCGCTAAAGCGAACGCCAATTTCGGGGCGAGTTCTCCAGGAACTTCGAATACCACTTTTTTGAAACTTTCGGCGGCCAGGCTGGCGTTCCCGCTCCGCAAAGCCAGCAGTCCACGCCACCAATCGGCACGCCAATCCCACGGGTCGGATGCGGCCAAGCTCGTCACGTGGCGTTGTGCATCAGTCAGGCTGTCCGAAGCAAACTGGACTCGAACCCGAGCTAAACGGGATTCCGCCGATTCGGTAACCACGCGTGCCAGGGTCGAAATGGCGAGTGACGGATCCGTCGGCAGGCTTGCGGCGATCGCAGCGTTGGGATCTTCTGCATCGATTCGAAGTTCCGGCAAGAGTGCAGCAACTTCAGCCCAGTCCTGCTCTTTGGTTGCATTTGTGGACGATTGAAATGCTCGCGACGATCGCGAAGGGGGTGGAGGTGGTCCAAATAAGCTGCTGGTGGCCGGAATTGGGGTGTCCGACGTAATGGCCACAACCTCGCGAAGCACACCCAGAAGTTGCTCGTTCATTTCTTCGGCCGTTTGAAAACGGTCGTCGGGATGAGGTGCTGTCGACTTTTTCAAAAACGCGTACAGCGACGCGAACCGTTGGTACAGCGCCACATCCCCGGCATTCGGAAGCGTGAACGCATAAGTGGATTGGTAGCCGCGAAAATCGGTGCACAGCGTGGCCAGGGTGCGACCGACAGTGAAAAGATCCGACGAAATCGAAGGACCCATCTCGGCGATCTCTGGGGCCTGAAATCCTACGGTGCCATAAATCGCGCTCTGGGCATCATCGATTCTTCGCACTCCGCCAAGGTCAATCAGCTTCAGCGCATCACCTTGCTGAATCAAGTTGTCGGGCTTGAGGTCGCAATAAATCAAGCCCAGTTTGTGGAGGTACGAGAACGCTGGGAGCAGTTCCAACATGTAGGCGATCGCTTGCTCAGGGGGAAGCGGATTGGCCTGGCCGACATTGGCTTTCAACCGGTCCTTCAGGATGGTTTTGAGGCTCTTGCCCCCCACATACTCCATCACGGTATAACCCGCGCCTTCGTGTTGCACCACGTTAAAGATCTTTACGATTGCCGGATGCTCAACCGAGGCTAGGAATCGCTGCTCGGCCACAGCAGCGGCGAGCGCATCGGCGTCACCACTATCGAGGAGCCCTTTGAGTACAACCCAACGGTTCGAAACGTTGCGATCTCGAGCAAGGTAAATCCAGCCAAGACCACCATGGGCTAGCGCCCCGGCAACTTCGTATTGTCCGCCAATGATTTCGCCTTTGTTGAGCTTGGGGGAAAAGTCAAAGGGCTTGCCACACTTGCCACAAAACCCATTGTCCTTCCCGATTCGCTCACCGCGACTTCTCCCCACCGGTTCAGCACACGCCGCGCAGTACCGCTTGTCTTCGCTCACCGTGGCGTTCACCATCAACGCCGCCGACGGATCAGCGACAGGAATTGGAGCGATCGTCACCAGCCCCACGCCGAGGCGACTGCGAACCGTTGCGGTGCGACGCGTCTGGGTACGACGGGTTTCCGATGTGGCCGTGCGCGTGGACCGAACACTGGCCATGCTCGGGGCGGTTGGTTGGCTGGCCATCCCGGTACTTCCCGCAGCACCGGTCCGTGAACTGCCAACTGCACCACCAAGTGACCCACCTACCGAACCACCAGCGAAAGATCCAGAGCCGCCCTTCAGTCCGCAAAGGTTGCAGTAACCATCCTCAACCGTTCCCGAACAGGTGCTATCTACACATATATTCGACGCCAACATACCGGAAGCCATAGGCGCACTTATTGATGAGGCAAGCATCCCGGGGGCATTCGCTTTGGTGCCGCAAACGTTGCAGTACCCATCTTCAATTTGGCCGGAGCATCCACCAACAGCACAGTTCATGAGTTCACCTTCATACTTGCCATCGTTGAGGGCCCCTTGGCCATACCAGTAGAGCTTGGGATTCCCTTGGTTCCCGAACGCTCAGCTATCGTCGCAGAAACCGCATGTCCATAAGCCCCAACGGCCACTTCACAGGTCCGCAGCGAAACGGGGGGTGTCATGAGCAGTGCCGTTGCCTCGCGATGCAGATGTACCAAGGACGAGTTTTCCACCACACCAGCGGCAGCGGCCTTGACTTCAAAACCATCGAGGCGACCACGGAGAGCATCTCGCTCGGCAATAGGTTGCGTGTTGCGCTGCAAGACCATGGTGGCGTTGGCTTCCGTGGCGCTCATATTCCTATCCCAGAGCGTCCAAAGCTGACGGGCTTTGCGGGGGTCTGCGTGCAGTGCCACGCCCACCAGAGCTAACCGATGGCGAAGACCCTCGACACCATCGAGCACGCTGACTCGCAAGGGTGCGGGCAATGCATCGGTGTCGGCCATCCGTGATTTGGCTTTGGCCGCAGCGGCAATCCCATTGGCGATAAGCAGCCGCAAAGCGTCAAGGCGTTTCGCTCCCCCGGCCACCAGTTCATCAAGACGGTCCTGGGTTTGCAAAACTACGCCGAGTTCGCCGGCTATGGTCCGCAGCTGCGCACCTATCTCCGCAGCAGCCGACGCGCCCTGCCATCCCAGTGGGTCCGAAGAAGCGTTTGCTCGTTGGTCGTTGAGTTGTTTGGTGAGCCGGGAGACTTCATTGACCCGCTCCCCCGTTTGCTCAGCGCTGGCAATGGCTGACCGGGCCAAAGTCTCCAACTCACTCAGTGTCGTGGCACAGGTCGCGAACCCATCATCAATGGCGTCAAGGTGTTTGCGAGCTACGACGAGCAGATTGTTCAACCGATCCTGTTCTTGGTCCAAAGTGTTTCCGGCTAGGGACGTATGGCCATCGACGAGCAGCACACGAAGCGCTTCACGATCATTGGACCGCAACGAATCCGACGTTCCTCGCGCCGTTTCGACCGCTTCCATTTCCGCCACCAACTTCGGGTACCCCAACCAAAGATCAGCTAACGCGACCTTCATATCGCCAGCGGTTTTTGCGGTCACTCCGGAATAGTTTGAGCCCGAGGCTAAGGGCAGCGCCGGATTCTGTTCTAGATCAAACAGCGCGGCGCCTAAGCCGGAGATACGAGAACGAAGTAGCGAAACCGCCGGATCAAGCACACTGAGTTCGCTGCTGGATTTGTTCGATGTGCCGGAGGTGCTTGGCGCAGTGGAGGAATTCGTAAAACTCATACGTGCTTAACCAACAACTTCGGCACGATACTTCGCCGGAGGAGCTTCGGCTTCGGTATTGGTTTTGGAACCAATCCACGTCTCGTACAGCGCCTTCCACTCTCCGTTGGCGCGCATATCTTCCAAAACGGCGTTCACATAGCGGGTGAAATTCGGGTCGCCTTTGGGCAACCCGAGACCATAGGGTTCAGGAGAAAACGCGTCAGGCAAGAGTTTCAAAGTGGGATCTTGTGCGGCGAGACCCAGCAGAATCGTGTCGTCGGTGGAGATGGCATCGATCTGGCTCGATTGCAAACGAAGGAGACAATCGGTCTGATCGGTAACCTCAACCACCTCCACATCAGGGTTTGCCGCTTTCAGATTGTCCACCGACGTAGATCCAGCCGCGGCACAAACCTTCTTACCGGAAAGATCGGCCAAACCTTTGGCCTTGGAAGAGCCGAGCACCAAAATCTTCTGGGCTGCATCGTAATACTGGGTGGAAAAGTTAATCAGGGTCCAGCGGGCGCAGTTCATGGTGAACGTGTCGGCAACGATGTCAACGCCATTATCCTCGGGACCGCGAACCAGCGAACCAAGACGATCTGCGTACTTAATAGCTTTGAGGCGCAAGTACTTTGGATCATCGGAGTTGAAGATGCGCTTTGCAACAGCTTTCAACGTATCGATATCAAAACCTTCTATTTGTTTGCTTTTCGATGATCGATACCCAAACAAGTAGGTGTCTTGATCTACTCCCGCAATCAGATACCCTCGTTTGTTGATTTCGTCAAGTCTTTTGCTTTGAGAATTGGCAACACTGAATCCAGCATTCAGCGGGGCAAGACTCTCCTTTGGATCAACACAATCGGGATCCTTGGCACCTTCGGCAGGCCTGAGATAGCTCAGTGTTGACCCTTCGATTATTTTCTGGGGTGGACTCAGCCGCAGATCGGAAACATCACCATTCGTGCAAGCGCCCAGCAGGGCCGCAATCAGGCAAACACCGGCCGAAACGATAATAGTTTTCATACGCTTCACCTTTGGCATTACTGGTACTCCCGCAGTCTCATTCGAATACCCCATGCCGCTAACAGTGCCGAGAGTCCCAAACAACCAACGATGGCGGCAATTCTGTTTCTCGGCGTACCCACTGCGGTACTCATCTTGTCAGTGAACGTACTTCTTGCCCCTCCCAGCTGATCATTGGACAGCGACGCAAAGGCATCAAAGGTTCCATTCGTCGAATCCGCTCCCTCTCGGTTGGCTTCATCAATGGCGTTGGCGTAGTCGTTGGTGTCCAAGGCAAGATCGCGTGGTACCGCAGATGCGGTCACGTACTCGTTGAAACGGCTCTGAAGATCGCCACCTCCGTATTGAATCAGCGTGTCGTTGAGCGTTGCTTTCGCCGAAGCAAAGGAGGAATCGGAATTTCCTCGACCGATCAGACCTAAGGCATCGTCGGCCTTGGCAGAAAACACGCGCACACGAGTGTTCGATACATCGAGCGACGGACGCAAACCATCGTAGATAGCTCCAGAAGCTCGCTGCATTTGCCCTGTTGCCGTAATGAGGGCAATGACCATCGAGGCCAAGAGCGCAAGGGTTGACCCGACTAAACCCACATTGAGTTTGCGGTGGAACCTGCCCGCCATCCACCGTTGAAATAGCAGCAGCGCTAGTAAACCCACCGCGCCGAGAACGAGAAACACCGCAAGAAATCCACCGATTCCTAGGTCCCCGTAACGAGTCTTGAATTCGATCAGAGCCCGTTGCTCCAACGTTGCCGTTTCCGGCAAAACTTTCTCACGAAGCAACGTTGACGAGGCGCGAATGTACGCCGAACCCGAAGGAAAGCCCTGGCGGTTGTTTGCTCGGGCGGTGGCAACGAGAGCCGTGTACTCGGGGAGTTTTTCTACGAAAAAAGCCACATCGCTTCGGTAGCCCGAATCAATCGAGGCACTCACCGAAGCCAAACTTTTGGCTGCCTTGGCTATGGCGTCGTCGTAGCGTTTGCGCTGTTGTGTTGGCTCAACACCTCCAGCCAAAAACCCGGTGGTAGCGGCTGCGTCGGCCTCACGGATTGAAGCATCAAAGGCCAACAAGTCGAGCACGACGGCGGCTTTGCGGTCCCGAAGATCTTTAGCCACACCGGATCGGCGAAGCGTGGCTGTTCCGGCAAGTAGCGAAAGCACAATCAGGCTGATCGCGACGGTGCTCAACGCGATTGAGAGCCGTCCAGGGGTAGTTCCGGCCTTGGCGATCAGGCGTTGTAGGAGACCCTCGGCTTGTGTACCAGCGGCAAGATCTTCGGTCGGCTCGCCGCTGTTGCCAGCCAAAAATGACCCTCCTAGCCCCGACGCCGAACGAGACGCCAATGCTGTGGGCATAGGTTCGCCCAGAACCGCCTGTGATAGCGAGGCACCGGTAAGCGCCACCGCCTTTTGTCGTGGCGGTGACGTAGCCGCGGCGTACCCCGCTCCACCAGCAACGGATGTTTTCGGCGGTTTCGGACGCGATCCGCCGCCGCCCCTTGTTGAACCCATCAGCCGACCGTACAACCGAACGGGACCTAATGCAACGATGAATGTACCGAACCACCAATGATGTGACCAAACGGAGTCGTGTACAGGTCGAAACCGAGTCAGTGAGCCGAAGTTACCCACGAAACACCGGGGTCGACCCCACAGCACCCGACTACCGTTTTCTCCATGACCCGCGTCTTATCCTGCATCCAACCCACTGGCGAAAAACATCTCGGGAACTTCGTGGGCGCCGTCATGCGGTGGGTTACGGATCAGTCGCCGGAAAGCTTCCATGGTGTAGTTGACCTGCACGCCCTCACCGTTCGCCGCGATCCTGCGGTGCTTCGAGCCAAGACGCTGGAGACGGCCATG